>JBBSSE010000129.1:0-7161 GCA_038242375.1 Chitinophagales bacterium | reverse complement strand
GAAACTTTTCGTCAAAAATATAGCATCAAATCTAAATTTGAAAGAATGATTCTCAAATGCTTGATTTTTAAGCCCAAAAATCAAGAGTACACAGGCTTAATTTATTTTGAATTTATTTATTTATCCGGTTTTATAATTCATTAACAATCACTTTTGAAGATTTAAAGAATATTTAAGTGTAAATTAATTGAATCTTTTTTCCTCTTTTTGTATATTTTGGTTCAATTCTTTTCTTGAACTAAATTACACCCCTTACTAAAAAGTATTTTATGAATTTCCGGTTTGTCCTGACAATAACTTTCCTGTTTTTATTTGTTCATTTAAATGCACAGGATATTTTAAAGAATGTTGAAAATTACTCAGGTAAATTCCAGGAAGAACGGATATACCTCCATTATGATAAAACAGCCTATTCGCCGGGGGAATCGATTTGGTTTAAGGCATATTTAATGAAAACTATTTTCCCCGAAGAGGATAGTAAAACAGTGTATATCGATTTTTCAGACCAGGATGGGAATCTTCTTTTACATACCACTTCGGCAGTAATAGAAGGAACATCTTATGGACAATTTGATGTGCCAGCGAGCTATAAAGGACAATTTTTGTTTGTAAAAGCCTATACCAAATGGATGTTGAATTTTGATTCAGCTTTTCTTTACTATAAAGAAATTAAGATACTAAACAAAAAATCCGGGGCATCACCCAATAAAGTAAAACCAAACCAAATTACTTTTTTCCCGGAAGGTGGAAATATTATACAGGGAATTGTAAATAAGGTTGCCTTTAAAATGAATGATGAATATGGAAGGCCGGTTAAGGGGAAAGGCACAATTCAAAATCAGGCGGGAAAAACGATTGATTCCTTCCGTGTGATTCATGATGGTATGGGATTTTTCTTTTTAAATCCGGGTGAAGGAGAATCGTTTATAGCTAAATGGACCTCCGATGGAGCAAAGGAACAAACTCTTTCTCTGCCGGATGTTTTAAAAGGAGGTGTAGGAATACAGGTAGGAATTATTGAGGATAAACGCAGTTTTAAAGTTAGTTCACCCGATTATGGTGATTCCAAAGAAATTCATCTGCTTGGAACAATGTATCAGCAACATGTTTTTGATTTCAGCAAAAATCTAAAAGATGGAGTCATGCAAGGCATTATACCCACAAGTGATTTGCCATCCGGGATCTTAACCATTACTGTTTTTGATGAGAACTGGAAACCAATGGCAGAGCGTATTACATACGTCAATAATGAAGAGTATTTATTTAATCCGGAAATTACCGTTGAGCATTGGGGTTTAAATAAACGGGCTAAGAACGAAATACTTATAACCGTTCCGGATAGTCTTGTCTCTAATTTATCTATCGCGGTTACAGATGGTGGAATCGCCATCGACACCAGCGACAATATCATTTCTCATTTAAAATTAACCAGTGAATTAAAGGGCAGGATCAATAACCCGGCTGCTTATTTTAAAGATAATTCAGATTCTACCGCTAAAAAACTTGATCTTGTCATGTTGACAAATGGCTGGCGTAAATTCAACTGGGAGAATGTTGCTTCAGGAAAGTTGCCAGATACTGTTTATCCAAAAGATACTTCCTATCTCACTATTTCCGGGAAAATTTACGGTGCTTCTCCTGCGCAGTTGCGGGGTGCGGGCGATATTGTATTATTATTCAAACAAAATGAGCAGGGGAATAATATTGTGAATGTGCCTATTTTAAGTGACGGTACTTTTAGTGATCCGAACCTCATTCTTTTTGATACAGCCAATATTTATTATCAATTACCAAAAGGAAAAGGACTGGATGGAGCTACTGTTCAATTTATGCAAAACAGGCTTCCACCTCTTGGAAAGAATATGAAAGCAACGGGAGACTCCTATAATTATGATACAGATACCACGGGAAATGCACGGCAATTCCGGTTGTCAGATATTGTAAACCAGGAAGAAGCATTTGCAAAAGCCAAAGTGCTTGAAACCGTAACTATAAAGCGCAAGACCAAATCTCCGGTGGAAATTTTGGATGAAAAATATGCCTCCGGCATGTTCCAGGGCGGAGATGGTTACCAGTTCGATGTGGTGAATGATCCTTTCGCGGCATCTTCCTTTAATATATTTTCTTACCTGCAGGGAAAAGTGCCAGGGTTACAAATAAATACTTCCAGTAATCCTCCTTCGCTTACATGGCGGGGCGGAGCGCCCGGAATTTACCTGGATGAAATGCAGGCGAATGCGGATATGATCTCCAGTATTTCAGTTTCGGATGTCGCTTATATCAAAGTGATCAGGCCACCTTTTATGGGCGCCAGTGGAGGTGGTAACGGTGCTATTGCAATATATACCCGCAGAGGTGGTGACATAGCAGAAACTCCCGGAAAAGGATTATCTAAGAATACGGTTACCGGTTACACCGCTATCCGCCAATTTTATTCACCTGATTACTCCACTTTTAAGGAAGGTTATGATAAAAGAGATTTGAGGACTACCTTATATTGGAACCCTGAAATAATGACTGCTCCGGGAAACAATAAAGTACGCCTGACATTTTATAATAATGATATAAGCGAATCCTTTAAGATCGTGCTCCAGGGAATGACGAAAGACGGACGACTGGCGAATGTGGTGATGGAGATGCAGTAGTTCGTCTAGTTCGTAGTTCGTAGTTTGGAGTTCGGAGTTTGTTGTTTGGAGTTCAGAGTTCTTAGTTCGGAGTTGAAAAAATTCCTGAAATTAAATTAGTGCTTACAATTTTGAGTTACGGTTCACAAAGCTCACGGTTCACAGCTCCCAGCTCACGGCTCAAAGCTCATAGCTTCCAGCTCCAAGCTATGAAACCTGATCAATCCTTCCATAGGTGTCCTCGTAATTTGACCAAGCTGCAAATCATATCCTTCGCAAAGTTCTTCGATGACGTCCTTAAATCCATTGGCTACACCACCGGTGAAATGAATGGGAAGTTTTGAGCTTTCGGAATAGCGGATGATATGTGTAAAGAAAAATTCATTGAGCCCATCCTGAATAATATTTTCAATCATATAATGACCGCGGTTCTCCGACAGGAATTTAGTAAATGAAGCGAGATACCGGTTTGGGAGAGGTTGATGATAGACAGCCTTTAAAATTTGTTCGGCTGTAGTGGCAAATTTTTCTTCGAAGAGTTGCCGCATATCTTCCTCAAATATATTATAGAGATAATGCTGGATCACTTTTTTCCCCAAGATTGCTCCACTGCCTTCATCTCCGAGTACATACCCTAAACCAGGACTATTTTTAATGATTGTTTTTCCATTAAAATAACAGGAGTTTGAACCGGTTCCCAAAATGCAGGCAATTCCCTTTTCAAGGCCGCATAAGGAACGGGCTGCACCAAAAAGATCATTATCTACAGTAACTTTCGCCTCCGGAAACGTTTTTTCAAAAACTTTTTTTATTCTTTTTTTATTGTTAGGATCTTTACAGCCTGTTCCATAAAAGTGTAACTCATTGATAGGATGTTTTTTTAAATGTGGAATGACCTCATCCTGAAGAATCTTTTCCATTCCAGTATCATCTAAAAAATAAGGACTCATTCCTTGCGAGGAGAAAATAACCGGTTTTTCATTCTGTAAAAGGCACCATTCTGTTTTGGTAGAACCACTATCTGCTATCAATTTTATAATTGGGAACATAATGTCATGTTTATTAATGAAATTTGCATTTCTGAAAAAAAATAAAAATAGACAATAAAGTAGAGTATGCGTAATAAAAGGTTACAAGTCTGGCTTCCATTAATTCTAAGTCTTTGTATGGTGGCTGGAATGTTCATAGGTTATCGGATTAAAGGAAATATGCCTAATAAAGGGATTTTCTATGTTGAAAGGCAAAAACCCGTGCAGGAAGTTTTAGATTTAATTCAGCGGAAATATGTTGATAATGAAAACCTGGATTCTTTAGGAAATCTTGCTATACTGGCAGTTCTTCAGGGTCTTGATCCCCATTCTATCTATTTACCGGTGCAGGAATTAAAGGAAGTTAATGAAGATTTGCGGGGGGTGTTTTATGGAATTGGTGTAGAATTTAATATTCTGGATGATACCACAAATATTCTGAATGTTTTGCCCGGAGGTCCTTCGGAAAAAGCAGGCCTGCGGATTGGAGATAAGATCATTAAAGTAAATGATTCATTAATAGCCGGGAATAAAACGTCTGCGGAAACGCTAAAAAGTTTACTTAGAGGTCCAAGAGGTGCCAAAGTATCCATCTCTGTTTTAAGAAACAATGCATTATTGCCTGTCACTATCACACGTGGAGCCATTCCTCTATTCAGCCTCGATGCCGCCTATATGGTGAATGATACGATTGGGTATTTAAGGTTGAATAAATTTTCAGAAACGACTTATCGTGAATTCATGCAGGGAATGGAGAAACTGCTGGCTAAAGGAATGACGAGTCTCATTTTTGATTTGCGGGATAATGGCGGTGGCATCTTAACTGAAGCGACAAATATCGCCGATGAATTTTTAGATGGAAATAAACTCATTACTTATACAGAGGGAGAGCATTCTCCCAAGAGAGAATACTTCTGTGATAAAGATGGCATCTTTGAAAAGGGGAAATTAATTGTCCTTGCAAATGAAGGAACTGCTTCAGCCAGCGAAGTGATCATCGGAGCATTACAGGATTATGATAGGGCAATTATTGTGGGAAGACGCACCTTTGGCAAAGGACTGGTTCAGGAACAATTTGAACTAAGTGATGGCAGTGGATTACGATTAACAGTTGCCCGGTATTATACTCCGCTTGGAAGAGGTATTCAAAAATCGTATGAAAATGGTCGTGAAGCGTATAAAAAAGACCTTTTAAACAGGTTTAAAAATGGTGAAATGACTACGTCCGATTCAATTAAACACGAAATGCCAAAACAATATGTAACCAAAGCAGGAAAAATTCTATACGCTGGTGAAGGAATTACGCCGGATGTTTTTGTGCCTTATGATACACTTACGTATGACAAAAATGTAATGAAATTGCTCATGAGCGGTATGTTGAATGAATTTGTTTACCGCAATTACCTGCTGAATCAAAAACAATTTGATGCATATAAAAATGCAACGGATTTTAATAAAAACTATACAGTAGATCCAACGACATTTCATAACCTCGCAGAAATGGCTAAAAAAGATTCCATTAACTTAACCTTGAATAACCCGGCTGAAAAAGCCCAGGTATCCAGGCAAATAAAATCACTTACCGCCCGTCAGATCTGGCGAACTGAAGGGTTTTTTGAAATAAACAACACCTATGACGATGTGGTAAAAAAAGCAGTGGAATTGTTGCAGCCCAAAAAAGAAGAAACAACAAAGACTAAAAAATAGGCCGCAATATCCCGAACTGTTTTGATAAATCAAGCGGGCGTTCAATCAGATTTATGCGAATTGCCGATATAGGAATTACCCATCTTATTTTTTTTAACTTAGCAAAAAATAAACGTATTTATATGTGGAAAAAAAATATTTTAGAAACGATTGGCAATACGCCAATGATTCAGATAAATAAAATAACCAAAGATTTGCCTTGTACTGTCTTAGCAAAGGTGGAATATTTTAATCCCGGCAATTCTATCAAAGACAGGATGGCTCTTAAAATGCTGGAAGTAGCCGAGCAGGAAGGGAAAATTAAACCAGGTGGCACCATCATCGAAGGTACTTCCGGAAACACAGGTATGGGCCTGGCTATAGCTGCTTGTATCAAAGGGTACAAATGTATTTTTACGACAACAGATAAGCAGTCAAAGGAAAAAGCAGATATTTTAAAAGCTCTGGGAGCTGAAGTAATCGTTTGCCCTACGAATGTAGAACCAAGTGATCCCCGCTCCTATTATTCTGTATCAAAAAGACTTTCAGAAGAAGTTCCAAATTCATGGTACGTGAACCAATATGATAACCTGGCAAACAGGCTTGCGCATTATGAGCAAACCGGCCCGGAGATCTGGGAGCAGACGGAAGGAAAGATCACCCATCTTGTAGTTGCGACCGGTACCGGTGGTACAATTGTGGGCACGGGAAAATATTTGAAAGAAAAGAATCCGGATATAAAAGTTTGGGCAATTGACAGCTATGGCTCTCTACTTAAAAAATACTTTGATACAGGAGAATTAGATGAAACGGAAGTGTATCCTTATATCAGTGAAGGTTTCGGAGAAGATTTCGTTCCGGATAATTATGATATGCAATACATTGATCAGTTTGAAAAAGTAACGGATAAAGATGGCGCTGTCATGGCGAGGCGTATTTCCAAAGAAGAAGGAATCTTCATTGGTTATAGTGCCGGAAGTTGCCTGCAGGGCGTGATGCAATTAAAAAATGAATTGAAAGAAGGTGATGTAGTTGTTTGTATTTTTCATGACCATGGTAGTCGCTATGTTGGAAAAATATACAATGACCAGTGGATGATGGAACGCGGATTCCTTGATGTGAAAACCTTTAAAGATCTTGTGAGCGGACGTGGTACTACGAAATTAGTAACAGTAAAACCAGATGAAACAGTGGCCGACGCGATAGACCTGATGAAAGAATATGACATTGAAAACATACCTGTGGTTAATGGAAATGGCATTGTGGGTTCCTTAAGTGAAGGAGGATTATTCAAACAAATTTTGAACAATCCACAGATCAAAGAGCAAAGCATCGAATCGGTTATGGAGAATGCTTATCCTGTGGTGCCTTTTGATATTCCCGTGGAAAAATTAAGTGCCCTCATTTCAAAAAACAATGGAGCTGTTTTGAGTCAGGATGAAATGGGTGAATACCACATAGTAACGAAATACGATATTATTCAGAGTTTGGCGAAGTAAGGTTTGTGGAGATAAACTTTTAAGACCGGCATTTGAAATTTGAAAAGATTTTGAATGCCGGTTTTGATTTTAAGTTGATTGAATTATCTATAAGAAAGAGCTCTTAATGTATCTCACAGAAGTTCGATTTTTTATCAGGTAAATTATGGTTCTAAAATTGTTATGCCTAATTTAATCCTCTTATTTTTAAAATTATTTGAATGAACTGGAATGAAATATTTTTTGGTCAGGAAGAGCTTGCTTTTTTATTGGAAATAGCCTTCAGAACACTTATCATGTTCTTGTTGGTGGTAATCACCTTAAACTTTACCGGTAAAAGAGGTG
>JBBSSE010000128.1:0-7196 GCA_038242375.1 Chitinophagales bacterium | reverse complement strand
TTTATCTGCATGATGTCACCAAAACCACCAAACTTTTTAGAATAAGTTTGATTCTCAAAATCACCCGTTGAGGCAAGATCGAAATAATATAATTCACCTTCGGTACCATTGAAAGTAGCTACAGCAAGACGAAGATTAAACATAGGATCTTTAAACTTGCCCCAACCTTTTCCTTTGTACATTTCAATATCCTTGATATTGATTCCGGCAGGAAATTTATAAACCAATCTTGAAGCATTGGCCAAAACATCATACACATACAAATTATTACTGGCAGCGTAGTACATCTGTTTCAGAGCAGTAGAAGAAGCAAATGTGGTAGCATCCGCAATTTGTGGGCTATTTAAAATCCGTTGTTTCACGCCTGCAGGAGAAGCATTTTTAGGAATAAAGGTGAAGAAATAAAAATCTGTTTCATCCTTCATTACAAGGTAATATTCACCGCCCGGACCTGTGTCTGCTGCGATCAATTTCTTGCCAACATTATTTAAATCGTAAGCGGCTCCAACAAAACTTCCGAATGTGTAAAGAGTTCTGGAGTTATAATCAGTATTCAAAAACCGCATGTTCTTATTATCATAAAATACCGCGTAAAACCTGGAACCTGACATGAAATACGGGAAGGCTTCATAATCACCTTCGGGGGCCGCGAACTTCTCTGAATATTTCCCCGGAGGTCCGAAGTTTGGTGTAATGGTCGCGTGAGCAGCTCCTTTATCAATAATGTATTGATCTGTATTGATAGAATTTACTGTGTAATAAGGTTTTTCAAAACTTTTTTCACCATCTTCGAAAAGATTATCAAAAGTTCCATTCACCTTGAAATCATCTGCATTCAAACGATAAATATTTTTATCTGTGAAAATGTTTATCTGACTCAAACGGGCGATAACGCCGGAATAAGATGCAAGGCCTTTTCCTTTCAGTTCAATGCCATTAATATCCGCAATAGGGTTATAAAAAACTGTATTGTCCTTCCTCACAAAAGAAACCATCGCCTTTCCATTCTTATTTCCTGTAATCAACCAGCCCTCATAAAAAGCACCGGTAACCGTTAAGGAATAACGCTTAAAAGCTTTGATCTTCGTTTTAGCATTGGTTACAGTCAGTAACAACCAATAATCGTTTGGTGAATTAGGAATTTGCTTTACAAAATCCTTCTCCGTTGAAAGTAAAGTAGACGAATGCGCTACTCCCTCCTGGGGAGTTCTTTGCAAATAAACTGTCCATTCATACGTGTAGCTGTCGCCTGGCATGGATTCAGTTAAAACCGGGGATATTTTTAAAGTATCCAGTTGTTGTACCACAAATACAGAATCAGTTGACTTGATAGAAACGTCGTTTAATTCTTTATAGGTATAAGTCCCATGATCCTTTTTGCAGGATTGACCTAACATAACCAGAAAACCCAAAAACAATAAATATGTATATTTCATGTGTTTATTTTTATTTTATCGGTTACAATTCATTCAGCTTTTTCATGCTTTTGCAGTGTAACATTTTAAGAATCATTTTTATAATGGGAAACTTATTTCGAGACCTGTTTCATCTAACATCGGACCGTGTATCTTGATATAATCGTTTAACGCATTCTTTAATTTCACATTGTAATTCAGGAAATCAGAATAGGAAAGTGGGCCGTCAATACTATCCGGTTTAAAATCACTGAAACCACAGACCTCGATCATAAATCTGTATTTCACATTGCTGTAAACTCCAAAGTAATTCGCTATATATTTCCAGTAATCCGGCTGAATCAGTTGGTTATTGAAATTGATGATGTATGATGGGATGTTTCTTGTAGTAATATTCGCCTGGCCTACAACTCCCTGGATAAAATCATTGTTTTCTTTTACAGCTACTTCAAGATGGAAGGTGGTTGTTTTTAAATCTTCTGTATTGATCAGAACTATCGGATAGGAAACGGTCAAAGAATCCGCGGGCAAGATGATTTTAGGTAAAATGAAATGTACACCTTCTTTTGCCGTTGTTGACTCAAGCGCCTTCACCTCTATTTCGCGTGGATGGTTCACGGAAGTTCCCATTACCCTCATCCTTACAAAAATAGTATCCCGGGATTTCTGTTTGATTTGATTGGCAAAAGAAAAATTCGTACTATCGGATCCTCCGGAAACTCTGTAATAAAAGGAGATACCGGGTTTACCATTAAAAACCTCCGTCTTTTCTTTTTTACATGCGCTCAGCGTAATGATTGCCAATAAGATCAGGGTTGCATTTTTCATGTCTTAATTTATTTTTTTTTCGTTGTACCCGGATAGATTCTGGGGTTTAAACGAAATGTTTTTTTTTAAAAAAAGTATCTAAGGATATTCTTGTGAAGGATCCTTTTCTACCCTCTTTTGATTATTTGTAAAAGGGGTTAAACTCTAATTCACTATCAGGAATACGAAGAATATAACTTGCATCGTTCAGAACTTTTGTATTGAACAACATTTTTTCAGTGCGCATTCTTTTATAGTAAAAAAACAATTGACCTTCTGCCAGAAATTCTTTTTGGTATTCTTTGGTGATCTCTGCTTTTAATTTATCTGCAGGTAGATTTACAACCGGAAGCAATGAAAGCCCCCTGTTTTTGCGAACCATATTCAGATAGCCCATTCCTTCTTCCTGGGTGGAAGCAGTTTCTGCCAGGATATAATACATTTCAGAAACCCTGATCAGGGGTACAGATTTCGTTCCCCAATATTTGGAAGGATATTGCAAGCTTCCATCGTTTTCAATGAGATAAGCATATCTAAAATCGGTAGATCCACCACTTCCGGTTTCAAATAATGTGTTGTAATTTGCTGCCGTGCGGGTAAGATCATTTCTTGCATCGCCTGCTGCTTTAAAATATCCTAAGCCGGTTTCAGTCCAATCACTCAAATTGTTTACTTTTAAATTAAATAACAATTCATTGCTGAACAGCCTGTCACGGTTAACCCCTGAAGCAGAAATCTGGGCATTTGTCACGAAGGTAAATTTTTCTGAACTCACTACTTCCTGTGCTGCGGCAGCAGCTTTCTCCTTATGGCCTGCATACAAATTAACTCTCGCTTCCAATCCTTTAACAGCCATATAATTCATGTAATATTTCCTTGTTTTATCGCCATTCATTATCGGATCTATCGTTTTCATCAGATTTTCTGCTGTGGCTAAATCCGCTAAAACTAAATTGGCTAACTCTTCTACTGTGGAGGGAACTTTTGGTAACGGATCTAACGTGTTGCGATAAGGGACCGACTTTAATTGCGCGCCGGTGGTGTAATTCTGACCAAACAAACGAAGCAAGTCAAAATGAAGATAGGCTCTCAAACCCAATGCTTCTCCTTTTACAAGGCTGTAATTATTCTGCCGGAACATATCCTTTTTGCTGTCTATTTGCGCAAGAATATTATTCACCCCCGCGATGGCTGTATATGCATTTCGCCAAATGGAAGAACCATAATTTACCATTTCAGCCGATGCATAATTTAGAGCAGTGGTTTGTTTGAAAATGAATAAATTATTTGCAGGATTATAATTCTGCGCCATGGCACTTGTAAATCCTAAGGTAAGATTATCACCATATAAAGCTGGAGAAGCCAACTGGGAATAAATTCCTGTCAGGGCCTGTTGAAAGCCTTCTTCTGAAGCAAATAGTTCGGTTTCTGATATTGATGATTTGGGTGTCACGTCCAGGAATTTCTTACATCCTGATACGGTAAACAACAGGCCTATGCATACTATTAAAATAAAATTGTTTTTCATTATGTTGATTTAAAAAGATTAAAATCCAGCTCTAACAGATAGAGAGAATGTGCGGGAAAATGGGTTACTTGTTCCTCTTTCTATGTCAATAGAACTTACTCTGAAAACATCGTTTGTAATGGCAGTTAATTTCAAAGAATTCAGACCTATTTTTTGCATGAATGGCTTACCAGTAAACTGATATGCAACAGACGCTGAAGCGAGGTTCAATGAATTATCATCCTGAACAAACCTGGATGTCATTTTTGTTAATTGCTTATCGGTGCCGATTCTTGTATAAGGGCTCACATCACCAGGCCCTTTCCAGCCAAGGTCGTAGGCTCTGCGATCTACGTTGAATGTTGGATCTACAGATTCTACTTTGTAAATTAATGTTTGATTATATAACTGGCCACCGAAACGATAATTAGCTATCAGATTCACTTCAAATCCTTTATAGATCAAATTGGATCCGAAAGTTCCGTTCCATTTTGGCTCAGCGATTCCGTAAGGAATTTTATCCGCTGCGCTCCAGTTATATGTTTTCGTTCCATCCTTTTTCCGGAAGATCTCAGAACCGGTTGCCGGATCTACTCCTAAGGATTGTACCACATAGATTGTGTTGATAGACTGTCCTTCCTGAAGTTGAATATTCGGAACAACCTGTTGTACATTATCCTTATTTACTTTATCATTTGTGGACTTTAATCTATTTGATAATTCCTTTAAAATGTTTTTGTTGGTAAAAGCATTAAAGTTTACAGACCACATGATACCATCGCGTCTTCGGTCAATGATTTTATAGCGGGTAGCCAATTCAAATCCTGTATTTTGAATTTTTCCAAGATTTTCCACATATCCGGAGAATCCTGTAGAAGGAGCAAGCGTTACGTTGGTGATGGCATTATTGGTATTACTACGATAATAATCTACGCGGACATCTAACCTGTCCTTTAAAAATACCATATCCATTCCAAGATTCAAACTGCGTACGTCCTGCCAGCCCAGGTTTGGATTCCCTAATCCCATAATGGAGGAACCTAACTGATCATTATATATATTATCCACTCCAAAATTATATCGTGTCTGCGCACTGTAGGCAGGAATATTCAATGAACCTGTAGAACCATAACTTCCCCTGATCTTTAAACGGTTTACAATTGTGTTACCCTTAAAGAAGGCTTCATTGTGAATGTTCCAACCTGTACCAACAGACCAGAAAGTTCCAAATCTTTTATCTGTTCCAAATTGGGAAGAGCCATCTTTCCGAACGGATAAATCAAGCAGATAGCGGTTATCATAACTATAACTTGTATTGAATAAAAGGCCCAATCTTCTGATCGTATTCTCGTCTCCCGCCGGACGCGTGTTCGGCGCATATTGAGAAGCAAAGAGTAAATTATCCAGGCGATCAAACGGAAAACCTACGGCACGAATGGAATAATAATTACTTTGGTTATTCGCTACGTTCACGCCAAGAGTTGAAAACACGAGGCTTTTGCCAAAATTCTTTCGAAAATTAGCGGTAGTTAAACTTTCTATTCCAACAGCACTGTTCGTTTGCGCCGTATAGGATCCCATTTTTGTAATATCGGTTTCGGCTGCAAAACGTGTGTTCTGCGCGGAAAAGAATTGATCCTGATTTCCACTTTGCTTATTAATACTAATGTTCGATTCCAAAAACAACCAGGAAACAACATTGTATCTCACCTGGAAATTATTTGAAAATCCAAAATATTGACTCTTGTTGATAGAATGAAGCGTCGCATCGTACAATGGATTTCTGTAGGACGTATTATTTTCGAATACCTTATTTACGTTTCCATTCTCATCATACGGTTTCCAGTACGGATTTAACTTCGTGTACAGATCAAATGAGCCATAAGGAGATTCATTCGCGACGTTCTGGAAAATACGTAGTGAGTTTTGGAAGCGCAGTCTCTTTACAGTATAAGAAAGATCGAATTGACCGGAATAATTATTACGGTTTTGTCCTTTCATAACCCCTTCCTGGAAATCAGCAGAAAGTTGTACTCCATATCTTACGTAAGAATCACCACCTGAAAAATACAAGGCACTCCGGTTGCTATAACCATATTGAACAGGTTTTGACATCCAGTCTGTTTCCACACCGCTTTCAACGGCTTTCAAACGCATATTATAAAGCTGATCATCTTCTAATTGATAATTTGGATTTTCGGATCCGTATAAACCTGATCTTCTTTCAAAATCAAGTTTTTCAGCAGAATTTAAAAGATGATAAACGGATAGGTCAGGTGTGTTTAATCGAAGATCATTATTAAATATCACCTGGATCTTTCCGGATTTTGGCGCGATTGTATTAATAACAAGTACCCCATTTGCACCACGTGAACCATAAATAGATGTAGCAGAAGCATCTTTTAAAATGGTGATGGAGGCGATCAGGTTCATATCCAGATCAACGACACGTTGTAAGGAAACTTCAAAACCATCGAGGATAAATAAAGGCGCATTTGGATTTGCAGAGAATTCACCACTAAGATTCGGAAATGAATTTGCACCTCTTAATTGAATTTCAGGTAATTCATTGATATTACCGCCGGTAATATTATTCGGAACAATTCTTAGTGATGGATCTAAAGCAGCAATTGCAGCAAATAGATTATTTGAACTTACGGCTTTCAATTCGCTTCCTTGAATGACTTTTGTAGCACCCGTAAAGTTTCCTTCAGGTCTTTCAAAAACCCCGGTGGAGATGACAATATCATCCATTTTTCGATCCACATTTTCCAGTCGGATCACCAATCTTTTATCGGAAGTAATTATAATTTCGCGAGAGGTGTATCCAATAAAAGAAATGATCAGGATATCATTTACCCCAGCTTTTACGGAAAATTGTCCGTCAGCCTTTGTCATCATGCCAACATCCTTTCCTTTTACTTTCACACTGGCACCTTCGAGAGGATTTCCATCGGCATCCAACACAACACCCGTGATTTGAGCAAATGGATCTTCCAACTTTTCCACGACAGGAATCTTCTCTTCAATGAGAATATTTTTGTCCATGATGGTGTATTTCAGCGGTTTCTCTTTGAGGCATTCATTGAGGATATCGCTAATAGTTTTGTTCGTTAATTTAACGGTCGCTTTCATGTCGGGCTTAATGATCCCTGATTCGTAGATAAAGAGATAACCACTCTGTTGTTCAATGCTCCGAAAAATCTCTTTCAAAGAAGCATTTGTTTTAGACAGAGACATTTTTTGCCCCGATGCCTGTACCTGAAAGCAAGAAGCGATCAGAAGAAAAAAGACCATTTTCATAATCAAAATAGATTTGAGCAAAGGTGTTTTAAATGAGAAAACACTTAAAATTAATTTCATAAATTTGTCTTGTCTAAGTTTAAATAATTAGCAATCTTGCCGATTCTATTGATGACAACTTACATGTGCCGGGAGTGCTGCAAACACTTCCGGTTTTTTTATGT
>JBBSSE010000127.1:0-7218 GCA_038242375.1 Chitinophagales bacterium | reverse complement strand
AGCATTTTATTTCTATTAGCCAATTCCCAGGCAGTCAGGAAAATGAATTGAACTCTTTTTGTCATCAATTCAAAATCGATTTTATCTACGGTGTCGCTTGGTTTATGATAATCTGCATGTACTCCATTCGTAAAGAAAATAACCGGTACGCCTTTTTTAGCAAAATTATAATGGTCGCTGCGATAAAAGAGCATTTCCGGATCGTGCGGATTATTGTACCTGTAATCCAATTTAATATTGGTGTACTTGTCATTTACTGCAATGCTTAATGGCTTTAATTCCTTACTCAATTGATCATCACCCACTACATATATGTAATCACTTTTTCTGCTTCTATCTGATCTGCCGATCATATCCATATTTAAATTTGCTGTGGTTTTGTTCAATGGATAAACAGGTTGTTTGCTATAATGAGACGAGCCCAATAAGCCTTGCTCTTCACCACTAAAGGCAATAAAAACAACACTTCGTTTTGGACCATGCCCATCTTTTTTTGCCTGCATAAACAACCTCGCCATTTCAAGAATAGCTGAAGTACCACTTGCATTATCATCTGCGCCATAAAAAATGTCTTTTCCTTCTTTTCCCATGTGATCATAATGAGCACTCAGAACCAAATATTCTCCTTTTTTATCCGAACCTTCGATCATGCCAATAATATTAACAGATGTTAGCATGATACTTTCGAAACTATAATCAAGTTGTATTTTAAGGTTTTTTTGTAATTCTATCTTGTTTAAAGGGGCTTCCTGTTGATGCAGTTCTATTAATTTTTTCATCTCAGTTTCACCAAAGATTTGTCCGATCATTTGCGGAACAATTCTTAAAGCCGGCAATTCCAGGTTTGTCAATGCTTCTACTTTTTTTTGCATGGAAGCACCGGCTGCCATCAAAATATTTTCAGAAGAATTTATGATCAGGATGGCTTTAGCTCCTTTACTTTTGGCCAGCTCTATTTTTTCAGAAATGCTTATTCCCCATTTAGAATAATCATTGGTGCCACTGATCAGGAAATGTCCATTTATTTTTGGCTCACCAGGAAAGATCACAATTATTTTTCCCGAAACATCTTTATTTTCATAATCATCATAATTTATATCAGAGATTCCGTAACCTGCAAAAATGATCCCGGAGGATTTAAATCCGCTTTTCCTGGTATATTCATTATCAACCGGCAGGAAATCAGTTCCTTTTTCAAAATTTTTTCCACCTACAGCAAGAGATCCCGGCATAAATCCCGTTGTCTGAAAGTTAAAAGGTTGTTCGTATGCATATAAACCATCCGGGGAAATAAGACCGATTTCCTGGAATTGTTTTTTAATATATTCCGCTGCTTTGTTTTGCCCTCTTGTCCCCGTTTTTCTACCTTCCATTTCATCGGAAGCCAGCACGGACAGATGTTTTTTTAATTGGGTAGGAGTTATTTCATTTGAATAGTTGAGCTGTATATCCTGTGAAAATAATTGTCCGTAAAGAAGAAAAAAGAGAAGTAATAGCGATGCAGTTCTTTTCATAGGGCATAAGGTTTTGGTTCGCAGATTAGAAAAAAGCAAGGTCAATTCTTTTAATATTTTCGTGTCAGCTTTTGATTATACTTTTCATTGTTTGGGACAGGAGCGAATAGCATTCATCAATATCGGTCAGGGCAAATTTTTCTTTTCGCAGGTCTTTCAGGTAAATAATCATTCCATTATTTGAAAGCCGGTACACCTTATACCTGCTTATTTCTTTTATATCCGAAAGCGGAATCATTAATTCTTGTTTTTGGATATTCATGTTGTGCGATTTAAAGATCAATCTTTTGTTCGTCAAATATAGTTTGCCGCCCACAGCTTCCCAAGCCTGAAAATGATTTGCACCTGTTTGAAAAATAATTTCTTCATCCGGATCAGCATTAATGGTTGTTACATCTTTAACCAATTCTGATTGGCCAACATTTGCTTGCATGAATTTTCGAAATAACCCGATGCCCGATTCAAATAAAAGGCATGCAAAAGCTCCTGCTACCACTGCTGCAATTACTCTTTTAATGATTTCTTTTGTAGTAATATCATTATGGGTTAAAAAAAATTCAACCACAAAAAAAATTATGATACAAAGTCCAATATAATAACCGGGTTTCATTGATTAGTTTGAAGTTTTTAGTTTTTAGTTTGTATAGTTGCTCCACGCTCATAGCTCATACCTGATACCTGATACCTAACACCTGACACCTGATACCTAATACCTAATACCTCATACCTCATACCTCATACCTCACAACCTACTTCCTCTTCCGCTCATTGGTAAAAAACTCTTCGAAAGTATCAAAGTTCTTCCGGTAAGAAAGCTGTATACCGGTACGATTACGACGTGTTACGCCGGCAATATCACCGGGATCTGCATCGCTTCTATTAAAGCCGATGACACGGAAACGGCCATCAGGTGTGATCAAATATTCAAAGGAAACGTCCGGCGTAAATAAGAAGTTTGAATTACTTTGTGTAACCGCTTGTGACAACCTGTAATCCACATTGCCACCAACGTTCACCAAAAGTTTATTATTTAAAAAGGCATATTTCACACCAAAATTTCCTACGTTTTGAATCTCTCTTTGCGTACCGCCTTTTTGGAAATTAAAATCCGAGGTATTGATGTTGGTATAGAGGTTTACAGATTTCGTATTCAGTAATTTTTGTAACCATGAATTGAGTGAAGAGGTAAGGGTAGTGGATAATAATTGCCCGACACTTTTTGTGACAAAATTGGTTGTATTGGCACTGGTAATTAATCCCTGGTCGCTATTCATAAACATGTTGAAGAGCAGAAGGGATGCTACCTGGTTAAGCAACTGATTATTATCTGACTGGTACCTTGTTTTCAGGTACTCATTAGCGATAGGATCCGATTTTAATGGATTATCGAATGTAAACTGAAATTCAAAATTTGGACTTGGATCTTTTAAGGTTCCTCTTAATTTGAAAATAATATCTACGTCACCTCTTGTATTGGCAATACCCGTTGTGGTAGGAATATTATTCAGGATCACATTTTCTGCCGTGTAAACCGCATCTATATTCAGGTTGGCGAGGTATGGATCGCCCTGCCACTCGATATATCCTTTTTCAAGCGTGAAAGGAGTTTTAAGGAAAGTCTGAAAGTTAAAAGTATACTCTCCTTCTTCAATATTATACCGGCCACGGATAGTGAGCGGATCCTTTGTGCCGGCTGTTATGAATAATTTTCCACTTCCCTGTGCCTTGATCACATCACCGGTTGTCTCATCCAATATTACATCAATTTTAGCCAGGGGATTCGCTGTGAATTCCATGTCCACTTTGATGTTGCTATTTTCTCTCGCTTTCAGGTCTACCTTCATTTCACGACCAAACTGGATGAATTCAATATAGTCAAGGCTGCCGCTTTCGGCACCGGTTTCACCAATAGGTAAATAAATATGACTGCTATCTGTGGGTTCGCCGGAAATGTTCATACGCATATCCGTAACAAAACCATTTATGGATAATTCTGCTTTGCCAACAGCATATCCATAAAACTGGTCATTGTCCGTTCTTTTTGTATTTAATAAAATAAACTTCCCCGGATTATTTCCGACTGCATCCGTTTTTAAATGCAATTCATTAAAGAAGAAATCATCAAAGAAATTGTGATAAATTTTCCCTGTAAGCGTAGCCGTATTATTCAAACTGTCCTTGACTTTTATGAAACCAAAATCGATTTCATCCGGGTTGAAATTAATAACAGAATTGTTCTCTAATGTATACAGGCACTGTGTGTAACCCACCTTGAGGTGTGTGTCATTCAGCGTGATGCTTCCGGTAAGTTTCGGATCGGACATTCTGCCGGATATATTTAATATACCGTTAGCCTTTCCGTAAATGTTATCGAAAATTCCACTCATATATTCTTCCAATACATGAATTTCTGTATTATTAAATACGACCGATCCCTTCAATTGATTCAGGGAATCCGTTGGATGATAGCCGAGGTCGGCTATGAAATTATACAGTTGATTATTGGATATCACGTGCATATCCAGTTTTTCGGAGCCAGATCTGTAGGTACCTGTCGCCGAAATAATTCCTACTGAATCTCCTTCAAAACGAAACTGATTAATCTTTGTGTTGAACTCTATTTCTAATTTATTGAAGGGGTCATTGATACGCACATCTCCACCAAGGAGACCATTTAATTTTGGTGTCGTTAAAAAGAAGGGCGTAATATCTTCAATCACTAAATTTTTCATGGAGACGATCACATCATTACTGTTGCCAATTTCAGATGGAGTTGTGGAGACTAATATTTCCTGCCCGTTTTGAGAAAACCGGAGATCATGCGCCATCAGGAATTTATCATTCAGTTCTATTTCCCCGTCTTTTTGAATATTCCAATGTTTTTGATTGATTGTAAAAGTGGACGGATTGAACGTGAGTTTAAATCCATTTTTTTTGGTTAAAATGCGGGCAGACAGATCTGCTGCACTCAGTGTTTTATTGGCCGAAGCGTTGATCGTGACATCCGAAATATCATTTGCTGCCACAATATTTATTTTGGTGCCGGGCGAGTGCAGGCTGTCGTTAATAACCACGTCTTCAATATCTCCGGAAAGTTTTAAGGTGTCTTCTGTACCTATTCCGGAAAGATGCACATTATTAAAACTGATATTACTAAAATTAAATTGTGGAACATCTACCTGGAGATTCAATGTGTTTTGGGCAACATTTATATTTCCGATCACGATAGAATTATCCAGACCACTTAGATTTTTATCCACGAGGTTTATATAATCACTTACATCCCTCGTTTTTATTAAAAAGGTAAAATCCTGGTTCACGGGATTTCCGATTGGTTTTTTTATATATGCCGGGTAATATTTATAGAGAAATAATTGAAAAGCGTCCGGAAGTCCCGCTATTTTAAAATTCCCATTTATGGTGGCTTCCAATTCATTTGATTCTAAGGATAATAATTTTTTATTATTGAAAATAGTCGAATGAACATTAAGTGAATCGAAGGATAAATTTTGTCCGTTAGCAGTGAGCACAGCGTCGGAAAGCCGGGCAGATCCTAAAAAATTATCAATATTACTTCCTTCAAAATCAAGGTTGAATTTTCCAATCAAAGAGAAAGTATCCTTTGTAAAACCAAGTTTATTCAAGTTCAATTTTTTTACATCCGCTGTGAGATTTACTCTTGGGTCACTCTTACTGAAATTAATAGACCCGTTCAAGGTGTCTATTTCTATATTTTCATCGTGAATACTTGCCGATCCGCTAAACAGGTTTTTCTGAAAATCCCCATGGGCGATTATATTCGTGTACGTATATCCATTAAAATCAACTTTTCCGATCACTCCGTCTATTCCGATCACTACTTCCTTTTCAGTAAATCCCCGTCCATCTACTTTTCCGGAGAAGTCGATATTTCCCAATTGATTATTTCCGATAAATTTCCCCAATTGAAAATTCGTAGTGGATATTTTCCCCTGGTATTGGGCACTTCCCACGTGTGGAACCTTTAAATGAAGATCTGTCTGAAGAGTACCGATATCAGTAGATACTGTACCAAAGGTGACAAAATCCCGAACGAAACCTGTATAGCTTCCTTTAAAAAGGATGTTTCCAAAAGCACTTAATTTGGGATTTGTAACCGATTTAATATCCGGGATAAGGGCTGCAAGTTCGGAGTAATTTGTTCTTAATTTATTTATTCTCAGATCAATAAATGTTTCATCAATTTCAGGTAAGCCACGCAGGCTCAGATCCCCCTCTAAATAATTTTTACCTCCTTCTGTGATCAAAATATCTGAGCCGGAAATATTGTCAACTTTTCCGTTGGCTTTTCCGGTGATAGAAAATGTTTTATTCCATGTTTTTAATGCCGGAGCAAAATAGGACAGGTCATCGCTTGATAAAGTACTTGTTATAAACCTTCCATCCATTTTTACTTTGTGAATAAAATCCTGCATGTCATCAATGAAATTGTCATAATGCATGGCAAAATAATTCTTTAAATGACTTGTAGGAGTAATGATGTCCAGGTTTTGGAATTCCATTAATTCCGGGGTGAATTTAAAATCTGCGCTGATTTTATTGATTTTAAAACCACTTCTGTCTTCCACGGAAAGATTTGCTTTGGCAAGGAGGGAATCTCCTTTTAATTGAAGGTTTTTTATTTCTCCATTGATGTTTGAAAGAATAATCCTTTTTTCATCAAAATGACCCGGTTCTGATGGAATATCACTTTCTTTTTCAATGGAAATTTTGCTGTCTTTGAGCGTGATCTTTTTTACTGTAATATTCCAGTCATCCGGGTTCCATTGCAATCCTTTAATAGCATCTGTCTCTTCTTTTTCTTCATTATTTGGGATGACTGAAGAAGGTTTTTTAGGTCGTCGTGCGGGATAATCAAACTGGGAAAAGACCGGGCTTTCGAGGTCGATGGAATTTATAATGATCTTTTTATTTTTGATATCCAGGAGGTCGGCATTCAGATCGAGCAATCCCGCAGATACCAGCATGTTTACACCTTTCCATTCATCCCGCTGATCGATCCGGATATTTTTAAGATATACAGAATTAATATTTAATTGTATTGCATTCGTTGTATCGGAATTTCCGGTGGATGGGCCACCAAAGTAATCTTCCAGGAATTGATAATTCCACACAGAATCCTTTCTGTTTAAATTGATGATGGCATCTTCCAGCCCGATATATTTGAGGGTAATATTATCCTTAAAGAAAAACCAATCGGTGATATTAACTTTGGCAGATCCGGCATAGAGTAATGTATCTTTTTGATGATCCAATACCAGCGTGCCCTCCAGAAGCATTTTATTAAAAAGGCCGAAGTCTACATGTTTGATTGAAACAGATGTATTAAGGTCTTTTGATAAACGCTTCGTAACGTTCCGGACAATTAAGTTCTGGAAAAAAGTTGTTTGTAATAATATCCATAAGAATATCATCAGCAAGAGAATCGCCAGGAGAAATTTCAGAAATATTTTATAGACTTTTTTCAGGAAAAAATAATTTGTGGCAAAAATAATCAAAGGACCTCGTTGGGCAAATATAGATAACGTTAAACATTAAATATTTTTATTGAATAAATAATTTGAACTTATTTTTTCTATTTTCCATGTTTTCAGGCGATTGAGAAGGGAAGTGTAATTTTTTTAGAAAATGACCCAAATAAATTTCTAAATGAACAGGATAAATT
>JBBSSE010000126.1:0-7286 GCA_038242375.1 Chitinophagales bacterium | reverse complement strand
TGATCACGACTGTGGGACAGTCGAGTGATGGAATAGGTGCTTCCCAGGCCACAGCTTACAAATCTGAAATAAGTGTAAGATTGGTAGAGAAAAAGGATCGGGCGGACGCTGCGAATATTTACGCTGCTAAAACCAAACGGGAACTCGAAACTGTTCTTGTAGGAGCTAAGGTAAAAACCGTTCCGGTTGGTATTCTCGGTTCCGCGGAAAACGCACCGCTTGGTCTGATTGTAACCGGACCCAGCCTGGATAGCGTCATGAAATTTGCGAATGCGGCGATGGAAAAGCTGCACGGTATAAAAGGTGCCACAGAAATAAAATTATCTGTAGAAACAGGAAATCCTGAAATTAGTGTTTCCGTTGACAGGGATAAAATGGCAGCCTTAGGCCTGAGTCTTCAAACGGTAGGTGCTACCATGCAGACTGCTTTCAGCGGAAATACGGATGGTAAATTCCGGGCGGGAGAATATGAATACGATATCAATATGCGGTATAACCAGTTTGATCGTAAAAGTGCCCAGGACGTTTCTGAACTGCTTTTCATAAATCCGCAAGGGCAACAAATTAAATTGTCGCAATTCGCGGCGATTAAAGAAAGTTCCGGTCCAAGTATGCTGGAAAGAAGAGATAAAAGCACCTCTGTAACTGTACAGGCACAATCTGTAGGAAGACCTACAGGTAGTATTTCAGCCGAATGGCAAACCAGTATTCAGGATTTGTCAAAACCTTCCGGAGTCAATTATATCTGGGGCGGTGATATGGAAAATCAAAGTGAAGGTTTTGGTACATTGGGTATCGCTTTACTGACCGCCATTGTATTGGTTTATTTAATTATGGTGGCCTTGTACAACAGTTTTGTCTATCCGTTTGTGGTATTGTTTTCCATTCCGCTTTCCATCATAGGTGCTTTACTGGCATTGGCGCTTACCAATAATTCGTTGAACATATTTACTATTTTAGGGTTGATCATGCTTATTGGGTTGGTAGCCAAAAATGCGATTATCCTTGTTGACTTTACCAACCAGCGTAAAGCGGCAGGGGAAAGCACGTATAATGCCCTGATCCAGGCAAACCATGCAAGATTAAGACCTATTTTAATGACCACGATTGCCATGGTTATGGGAATGTTGCCGATCGCTTTAGCGAGTGGAGCCGGAGCAGAATGGAAAAATGGCCTGGCCTGGGTAATCATTGGGGGCTTGTTAAGTTCCTTGTTTTTAACGCTCATCATAGTACCGGTGATGTATGCCATTTTTGATAAACTCATTCTGAAGTTTAGCAAGAAGAAAGAAACGGCCACTATCGAAGAATTGATGGTAGCTGATTATAAACATCACAGCCTGAGTGAAGATGGTTTTACACCTGTGCATGTATAGATAAAAATAGTTTGCGGTTTGATTGTTAAGTGGGCTGTCCGAAAAGGGCAGCCTTTTTTTTGTAAATTTTAATACGTCAGGGATTATTCTATCATTTTCTCCCCACACCTATAACAATACCGTGCATCACCCGGTTGGTCTTTTGTGCCGCAGCGCATGCATTCCTTACGTGAGCCCTGAGCCATTTCTCTGGCCCTTGCCAGTTCCATGGTCACAATACCGGTAGGAACAGCGATGATACTATAACCACAAAGCATCACGATAATTGAAAAGAATTTTCCCATGGATGTGGCCGGCGATACATCTCCATATCCAACGGTAGTAATGGTCACTACTGCCCAATAAATAGCATGAGGGATACTTTCAAAACCGGGAGTATCTTCTTCCACGATGTACATGACAGACCCGATGATCACCACCAATAAGCTAATGAACATCATAAAGATTAAAATTTTCCGATAGCTACTGTATAGGGCTAACGAGATAGAAGTGCTTGCAATCTGAAAGTTTCTCAGTTTCAGAATTTTAAAGATCCTTAATAATCTTAGGGAACGAAGAACGATTAAATATTGATAGCCAACAAGAAAAATACTTAGGTAAGTGGGAATAATGGCGATGAGATCAATGATTCCCACGGCGCTTAAAACATATTTTCTCTTTCGTTCTATAATGATAATCCTGATAATATATTCTATGGTAAAGAGAAGCGTAAAGACCCACTCCAGCACATATAAGATTTTCCCATGTCTTGCATGAATTGCCGGAACGCTATCTGCCAGTACGATCAGCACACTTATCACAATGGCAATCAGCAACCCCAGATCAAAGCGTTTTCCAGCCGGGGTGGTAGCACGGAAAATAATGACATACAGTTTGTCCTTCCAATCGTGTTTTGAATTTATTCTTATACTTTCTTCAGGTTCTTTCATTGTGTGATTTTAGGTCTGGGGTATGTTTTACCAAAAAAAAGAGAGCTTATCTGCTCATTCAGCAAATCTGCTCTTACACCTACTTTAAATAATAAATAGTCTGATCTCTTTTCTTTCAGCATTCAAAAATAAGTAAGTAAGACTACTTTAGGGTATAAATGGAGTAAACATTTATTTAGAATGAACTAATTGGTAATATTCCTTCAGGAATCCTTAAATCATTTATAGTTTTTAGGTGTTTAAAAAGTGACTATCTATCCAATGAGTTTCAAAAACTCCTCTTTTTTTCTTCTTGAAACATCGATCGTTTCATTATTTTCCATGATCACCTGTCCGCCATCACCGCGGATGTATTTTTTAATATAATTCAGATTGATAAGATGTGAATTGTGAATCCGGAAAAAACGGTAGGGGAGAAGAATCTCCTCAAAATCTTTTAAAAGTTTGGTCACCAATATATTTTTTCCATCCATAAAAAAGATCTTGCTATAATTTGAACTTGATTCTATCCGGACGATACTTCCGATTTCAAAAAACTCTACGCCCTCACTGGTGGAAATGGTTATTTTATCGTTCTGCGGTTTGGATAGGGAAATATTTTGGGGAATAATTTCCAGCTTTTGCCGGGGATTTTTTTCACTGTTTTTAAGAAGACGGGCTACCGTATTCTGCAAATCATTTACGGAAATAGGTTTTACAAGGTAATCGAAAGCACTGATACGCACTGCATCAATCGCGTAATGGTTATAAGCTGTTGTGAAAACTACTTCAAAATCCTTTTCCATGATTTCATCTAACATTCTGAATCCATTTATACGAGGCATTTCTATATCCAGGAAAATCACGTCAGGATGGAGTTGTTCTATCAGTTTAATAGCTGCTTCGGGTTTTTGTGTTGTAGCAACTATTTTCAGGTCCGGACAAAATTCTATGATTTTCTGCTGAAGATTCTCCAGGCTGGGAAGTTCATCATCTATCAATATAACTTTTAACTGCTCCATGTTTCTTGGTTTAAGAATGAATATTAAAACTACATCGCTTTTAATTTTAAGCGGATGCTTGTGCCGGCAGCTTCCTTTTTCAAGTTGTATAAATCAGTGATTTTAAGAGATGCAGTTTTCTTATTTTGCATGTTTAAAATGGCAATACGTTCCATCGTTACATTCAAACCGACACTTTCGTGTGAATGAATCCTGTTTAATTTATATTTATCTGCCTGCACCCTGCCAATGCCATTATCATCAATTTCATAAATGATCCATTCCTCTTCCATGGTGACGGTAATTTTCAATTCCAGCATTTCATTTTCACTATGTGATAATCCATGAATAATAGCATTTTCTACAAAAGGTTGAATCAGCAAAGGAGGTACCCTGTAATCATTATTAAAAATGGCTTCTGATATAGAGGTCTTAAAATGGAATTTATGATTAAACCGCAATTGCTCCAATTCTACATATAATCTGATGGCTTCGAAATCTTTCGCAAAAGGAACCAATTCCCCCCGGCTGCTGTCGAGGATCATTCTGATTAAAGTGGAAAATTTATTGAGATAATCGCTGGCAGCACGCTTTTCATTTTTCATGATAAAATTCTCAATACTATTCAGGCTATTGAAAAGAAAATGTGGATTCATTTGAGCACGCAGAGCCTGCATTTTTGTCTCGGCAATGTTTTGTTTGAAAGAAGATTGTTCGCGCTTTTTTTCTGTTTGTATATTTGTATAAATAAAAAATGCAATAATCAATAATAAAAGAAGTAAAACAACTGACCCAGATAGAAGCCAGTTTTTTATATTCAATTCTTTTTTTTGAATTTTTGACAATTCATGCAAATGGTCATTCTCTATTTCCTTCCGTTTTATTTTCCAATCTGCCTCCTTTATAACAACACTACGCCGGTTTCTTTCTGAAAAAATAGAATCATAGGCCATGCGGTAAATATGGAAATAATGCATGGAAGAATCCTGTTTCTTTTCCTCATCGTACAAAGTGGATAATAAATTGGCTGAATTCATCATCCCTTCTTTATATGAGGTGGCTTCAGCTATTTCATAGGCATTCCGCAGAAGACCTTTTTTTTGTTTAGAGGATAAATTTTTCAGGTATTCCACTTTGGCAATATCCACACGATACATATTCCGGCTGTTATCACCTTCATCCGCTATTTTCATTGCTTTTTCGAAAAAGTAATTTGCAGAATCCTTTTGGTTTTTTACCGCATTTAATTTAGCGAATCCGAGGTAATATAATGAGAGGATGTAGGATTCATTAGATTTTGTGGCGTAGGGCATTCCTTCCATTAAATTCTGATAAGCATTGGTATATTTTCCTTCTTTTAAATCGCAATTATGTAATAATTCATAATTAATGGCCACGCCTCGCCAGGCGTTCAAAGCTTTATTTTTTGTGACAGCCAGTAAGGTGTATTCCCGGCATTTTTTATAATCATTCAGGGAACGGAAATTTTCTCCGATATTGTTGAAAGCGATGGCGGTTAATCTTTTCTCCTGAATGGATTCTGCATATTCAATCGCTTTAAAATAGGCGCTGTTTGCACTGTTATAATCTCCGGAAGCATAGAGCAGAAGGCCCAGGTTAATTTTCGCTAACGCTTTTCCATAAATGAAATTCAGGCTATCACTTAAAGTGGCTACGCGATCATGATACATGAATGCTTTCTCAATATCATTTTCACTGTAATAATAACTAAGTCTGTGTAGAGTAATGATATGAAGCGAATCTATTGCCGGATTATTGTCAACCCATTGCAGAAGGCTATCGGCGTATTTCTGCTGCGCAAATGTATTTTGTACACTGTTCAGAAACAGAAATAAGCTAAATATAAAATATCGTTTTTTTAGGCGCAATACTATGGTAGAATATAAAATAATAAATGAAATTATTCAAATACTCTTTATTTGCCAATAATTAATAATGAATAAATTGTTTTGGTATTAATTTGTCCAATACAATTTGAACACTATTTCGCGGACAAAAAAATTGAACTGCATGGGTGGAGGATTCAAATGTGTAAGTGGTGATAATGATGAAATAATTGGAAATATAGTTGAATGCTTTGCGTTGAATATAGTTGAATGCTTCGCGTTGAATGCTTTGCGTTGAAAGAAGTTGAATGCTTCGCGTTGAAAGTAGTTGAATGCTCTGCGATGAATGTAGTTGAATTGCTGAATTGTTCTAGAACAAGTATTAGTGCCGGGAGGCTTTCAACTACTCGCTTGAGAATCAAAAAAGTTTTAGCTGCACTACTTTCTTTTTAGGTGGTTGTGCTTCTCCAAAAATGGTTCTGCCGCCGTATTTCCAGGATTCATTTCGTTCTTTTTCTATGAGTTGATCGAAATTTTCATTCGGAGTAAAATCCTTTTCCGCACGGGTGGAAATTTCATGCAATTTCCTGATAGCGGTGGATTTATCATTGATGCCAATCTTTGATTTTTCAACGGCATTTTTTAATGAATCGATTGTTTCATCATACACGTTTACCGGCACGGGGAACGGGTGTCCATCTTTACCGCCATGAGCAAAAGAAAACCTGGCTGGATCTTTAAATCTTACCGGACTTCCATGAATGATCTCACTTACCAGCGCCATAGATTGCAGTGTCCTCGGGCCCATTCCTTGTAATAAAAGCAGTTCTTCAAAATCTTTTGGCTCCTTTTCGTGGGCAAGCCAAAGCATACTTCCCAATCGTTTGAGATTTACATTTTCTGCTTTTACGTCATGGTGTGCAGGCATCTTTAATTGTAGTAAAAACGGGATGATTTTTTCCGGGTTTTCTGTACTGATATCCAGGATCTTTTCGCGGGTGGTGCGAGCCTCATGGGCGGTGAGATTCAATATCAACCCCTGGTTTGCGCCATACACACCTGAGTGCGGCTCTTCTATAAATGATTGAATATTTTCAGAATGCCAATGATATCTCCTTGCCGTTTTATCTTCCGCTTTCATTCCCTGCTGTATGACTGTCCAATCGCCTTCTTTGCTTACAATAAAATTGTGGGTATATAATTGAAATCCATCCTGGATTGCTGTATTATCGATTTTAGCACTAAGCTTACTGCAACGGACCAATTCATTTCCATTCAAACCGGTACTGTCTGAAATCCGCATCAGTTCGGCGGGAGTTTGTCGGGAATGTTTGCCTTTACCTCCGCATATATAAATACCCAATTCCTTTGAATGCGGGTTAATGGCACTTTTTAATGCACCCATCACAGAAGTTGTGATGCCCGAAGAATGCCAGTCCATTCCCAACACAGCACCTAAACTTTGGAACCAAAAAGGATCGGAAAGTCTTCTTAAAACTTCCTGCACCCCATATTCAGTTATGATTGATTCTGTGATCAGAAATCCCAGTTTAGCCATTCTTTCGGAAAGCCATTTTGGTACAGAGCCATAGTGCAAAGGAAGATCTGCGGAACCGGATCGTTTCATGGGGTAAATGTAGTAAAAGAGGGTGGTTCTTTTTAGTTAAAAAATGACCTGTTTAAATAGGTTTTTGATTCGATCAAAAAAGATTTTCAATGGGCTGATAAAAATATTATTAATTTTCTTCAATCTGCGGATACATATATACTCAAAGAATATTGTTAACTTCAAATTGTTTTTATGAATGATTTTAAATAAATAGTATGAACCTGGTAAATGGCCTTCATCATATCACAGCTATTGGGCGAAACGCGCAATTAAATCATGATTTTTATACTGAAGTTTTGGGTATGCGGCTGGTGAAGAAAACAGTGAATTTTGATGATCCGGATACCTATCATTTATATTATGGTGATAGCGAAGGAACGCCGGGTTCTATTCTTACATTTTTCCCCTGGCCGGGAATAAGAAGGGGTAAAGCAGGCGTGGGAATGATCGGAGAAATCAGCTATGCTGTACCGGAAAATAGTGTTGATTTTTGGCAAAATAGGTTTGAGGAATTTAAAGTGAATTATTCCCCCGTGGTAGAAAGA
>JBBSSE010000125.1:0-7293 GCA_038242375.1 Chitinophagales bacterium | reverse complement strand
TCTTCATCCCATTGCAGTGTATTAATATTGTACAGCATTGTTCTGGACGCATTGGATACATCTGTTACATGTATCCCGCCACCTGTCAGGTTCCAGATCAACCAGGAATCTACTGTTCCGAAAGCTATTTGTCCTTCTGCTGCTTTTTGTCGTGCACCTTCTGTATTATCCAGAATCCATTTTATTTTTGTAGCAGAAAAATAGGCATCTAAGATGAGCCCTGTTTTTTCCCTGATTATTTGCCCATGACCTTCTTCCAATAATTTATCACACAAAGAGGCGGTTCGCCTGTCCTGCCACACGATCGCATTCCCTAACGGAATTCCGGTTGTTTTATCCCAAAGAATGGTTGTTTCCCGTTGATTAGTAATTCCAAGGGCAGCTATTTCATCCGAAGAAATTCCCGCCAGCACGATCACTTCTGCAAGTACGGATGCCTGTGAGGTCCATATTTCCATGGCGTCATGCTCCACCCAACCGGGTTGAGGATAGAATTGGGTAAATTCCTTTTGAGCCGTGGCTACAATATTTCCTTCTTTATTAAACAGAATAGCCCTGGAGCTGGTGGTACCTTGATCGAGTGCGAGGATGTATTGCTGCATGGTTGAATGGTTGAATGGTTGGGTGTTGAATGGTTGAATGGCTAAATTGTTGAATTGTTGGATGTCGAATTATTTTATATTGAATTATTTTTAAGCAGGATCACTCAACTGCTAATAGTTTTTTTTTATTTTAAAATATACTTTTCTGCAAGTGATGTAAATTCCTTCACCTGTTGTTGCTGCCACTGTTCATCTTTATTTAATTCTCCGGCCATAATGCGCGCGACTTCCGGAGCCGCTTTTATTGCCGCGCGGGCATCTAAAAACAACAGGCGGATTCTCCTGGCAAGCACATCTTCTACTGTCAGCGCCATCTCATTCCGTACTGCCCAAATTACTTCCGCCTTTGTGTATGGTAAGGAAGGAATCAACAGACCACGGAGAGAAGGTTCCTCCTTCATCAAATCTTTCACCGCGTTTTCATCCGTGCCATAGATGGCTAAATGACTATCATCTGAATCTATTCTGCAACCATGAATTGAAAGCTCCTTTGTAATTGAAGCAATCTTTTTCAACCCGGCCACTTCTATCGCCTTATTGACCGTTACTTCAGCCATATGGCGGTAAGTGGTCCATTTTCCGCCAGTGATGGTTATTAGTCCTGATGCACTCACCATCAGTTTTAAATCCCTGGAGATTTCTTTCGTGCTACCTGTTTCATTTTGTGGCGCAACAAGTGGACGCAAACCGGCATACACACTCAACACGTCTTCTTTTGCAGGCTTCTTTTTAAAATATTGCGTAATGGTTTTTAGAATGAAGTCAATTTCTTCCTCCCGCGCAACCGGCTCGAGGGAATGCTTTTCCATAGGCGTATCTGTCGTTCCCACCAATACATGATTTTGCCAGGGCACCGCAAATAACACCCTTCCATCAGACGTTTTCGGAATTAATAAGGCAGACTTGCCAGGCAGAAAGGATCTATCAAAAACGAGATGCACTCCCTGGCTGGATTCGATCAGAGGCTTGCGTTCAGGAGCGTCCATTAGCAAGATATTATCTACAAAAACTCCTGTAGCATTGATGACAACTTTTGCATTTAATGAATATTCTACCTTGCTTTCGATATCCATGACTTCAACCCCAATAACCTTCTGCCCTGCTTTTAGTAGTTTTTTTACCTGGCAATAATTGATAACAGTTCCTCCCTGCTCCACACAGGTTTGTGCCAGGTTAATCGCCAGTCGCGCATCATCAAATTGCCCGTCGAAATATTTAACTCCACCCACCAATGCTTCCGGATTTATTCCGGGCAAAAGTTCAATGACCTGTTTTCGATTCATCCATTCTGAATCGCCAAAACTCCACCCACCAGAAAGCCAATCATAGATTTTTAACCCTGTGAGATATTTCCATTTTTGCCATTGGCTGTAACAAGGAATGATGAACTGCTGCTTCTTCACAATATGAGCTGCATTCTTTAAAAGAATTCCCCTTTCGCGAAGCGCTCCAAAAACTAACCCGATCTTTCCCTGCGCGAGGTATCGCACGCCACCATGAACCAGTTTTGTACTCCGGCTGGAGGTTCCTTTGGCAAAATCGGACTGCTCTAATAATAACGCTTGGAATCCTCGGCTTGCAGCGTCTACCGCTACTCCCAGACCCGTGGCACCTCCACCGATAACAATGATGTCCCAATTTTTTTGAGATGACAGCCAGGCAAACGTTTCTGTACGATTTAATAAGAGGTGCGGACTTTTGGACATTTACTTACAGATAGTTATGAGTAAATAAATATACTTTAAATTCAGAAGAAAGAACAAATCAAAATGAAATGCCATCAAAAAATAAGGTAACAAGGCTGGAATCTTTCTTTGGGAGCTCTTATATCAAGGTTTAGTTCGAAATGGATGGGAGATTTAAATGAATTAAAAACAACCCCGGATTAAAAGGAAGACATGTATGTTTAAACTATGAAATAGAAAAACGGGGGTAAGAAACGGTAACTTTCTTTTCTAAAATTATATTCTATTTATATGGATTTACATCCTAACCAAAAATGTTGCTGTGTTCAAATAATTCTCTTATATATTTTTCGAGAAATTAAAGTTGCAGAACTAACTTTAATAGCCCATCTACAGGAGCCGATGTTCCGCTAAAAACAATTTTAAAAACTGTTTTCAATTCGTGAAATTCGCGCCTGGAATTTGTGTTTAAATAAATATAGCTCTATAGAAGAAACATTATGTACAATTTCAATCCAACCATACCCGCTTATTTTTTTGGAATATAATCTCCTCATTTCACATTTATCAAACCCAAACTATCCATCACCCCAAAAAGACTCATCAGCAAAATGAAACCAACAAAAATCAAGAACATAAAATTTACTCCTCTCCAGGGATATTTATACCAAAAAGAAATAAGGGATGTAAAAAGGAAAATATAAATCAGCGTTTCAGGAATGCCCAGTAAATGATATTTCAACGGAACTTTCGTAAAAATATAGCCATCAAATGAGCCAACGGTGGGGCCAATGGTGGATAAATAAGATAATCCTAAAATTAAAACAGCAAGTTTAACCCATCCCTTATCTGCAAGAATGATCCTTTTAAATGGCAGCAAAACCAACCCAATAATGATTCCCCTGATTGGCTGTAATCCAAGGCCGATTGCGACCTGCCAATGATCTACCGGCAACATAATATTTGCCATTGTATCTGATCCGAATTCTGCGCTATAGTTCATAAAACGCACCGCGAAAAGTCCGGCGATAAAATAGGCGATGGTATGCAAAGCTGCAATTCTCCAAATAAAAATACCGAAATCCCTTTTTTGGTTTGAAATGGTATCCATTGGTTTTTTGTTTAAAGGTATTAAACAGTTTTATAGGCGGAGGAGGATTTTTATAGGAGTTAAGGGAATGGATGAGCTGCGAGTTGTGAGCTATAAGCTGTGAGCTGTGAGCTTCGTCATTTAGGCTGAATCCTTTAATTATATAATCCCGTAATCTTTGTGTAGCCCATATACGGAACTGGGTACCCTGCTGTGATTTCACCCGGTAACCAACAGAAATGATGACATCAAGATTGTAATAATCAATATCTCTCCTTATTTCCCTTCCTCCTTCCAACCGAACTTGTCGGAATTTCCGACATGTTGCATCAGCATCCAATTCACCTTCTTTAAAAACATTTCCAATATGTTCTGTAATTGTACTTCTACCCTTTCCAAATAACGTGGCCATTTGCTCTTGTGTGAGCCAAACGGTTTCATCTTCCAGTCGAACATCTATTTTGATTTCCCCGTCAATATTTTCATAAATGAGTATTTCACTATCCGGTGTTTGCATCATTTGTTATTTAAATCATTAAGAAAAGACATGAAGGTTAAATATAATTCTTTTATGATCCACTTCAATGATATTGAATGAATCATTATATATATTTATTGAGTTTGTAAAAGCATGGAACAAATCCTCATTGGAACAACAGGAATTACCATCTTCCACTTCAATTAAAAAACCCGCAAACGTATAATTTGCGGGTTTTTTAAGGATTTAATATCCATTGTGCGGAGAGTTAGGGATTCGAACCCTAGATACCCTTGCGAGTATACACGCTTTCCAAGCGTGCTCCTTCAGCCACTCGGACAACTCTCCGTTTATTGCCAAAAGGAGCGCAAATCTAAACAAAAGTTTTTAAGCACAAAAAGAATTCATGAAAGATTCTTTTTATTTTAAAATTACCTTGATCTGATCGCTAAACTCAACTGTAATTTATCTATTTTTTATTCTGCCGTTAACTTCCTACACCAAATTTATTCAACAGACCCTCAAACAAATTTTTCTTTTTTGGCTTATAATTATAATGAGCCAGTTCATCTGTAAGCTGGTGAAGAAAATGGCCACCTTCCGGATGTAATTGTTTCCATACATTTATCCAACCGGGAAATCCGCCAAGATTCCGGTCGTCGATATAAACATCCGCATAAATTTTACGGCTTCCCATTTCCATTTTTGTTTCCCCGGGAAAATTTTCATTAACTGCATAAAACTCAAGGCCGTTTTTCCGGCAATAACTGACCGCAGCATCCATGTATTCTCCATGACGGTACGTCCACAGAATTAACCGGTGACCTCGTTTTTTAAGTTCGCGAAGGGTTGAAAAAGCAAACAACATCTCGGGGCCTATTTCAGGATATCTATGTTCCACAACCGTTCCATCAAAATCAACAGCAATAATTTTATTCGATGCAGTTAATATGTTCTGATTAAAATCCATTTTAGTGATACTAATTTTTGATTATTTAGTTTTCGTTCATTTCGGAATAGTTTAAGAAAATCTACTGTAAAAAAGCATCTTTTAATAAAATCCATGTATTATTATATACCATAAGGCGTGCCACTGTCATGGAGGTGTTGGGCATTGGGTATTAGGTGTTAGGTGTTGGGTGTTAGGTGTTAGGTGTTAGGTGTTAGGTATTAAGTGTTAGGTATTAACATGCAATCTGTTTCTGCATTCGTGTAATTCGTGCCTGAGTGTTAGGTATTGGGTGTTAACCTAACACCTAAAATCATAGCCAAATTTGGCAAGAGTTTGCAAAAAGTATATAGATACCGCGATACGACCAGTAGTTTCTGATCAATAATGTTTCGTAATGGGCCTTTCTCTTCCCGTATTTATCCTTAATGGAAAACAGATCCGAAACTGATCTGGCTCAAATTGGTGAGCACTTTTTTTGTTTTTGTCAGCCAACAAGTACGTTGAGCTATGTTCCTCTTTGAGGTATATAGATTCAAAGTTTATCTCTTAAAAATGGTTATTGTCTAGCTCCAACCTACTACCTACAACCTACTACCTTTTTGGTTCTGGCTTGTCCATGTTAGGTATTAGCATGCGACCTATATCTACATTCGTGTAATTCGTGCCTAAAATTCGTGTTTGATTTGTTTCCCCTCAAAATTAGACTCAAAAAGTGATAATTGCGACGGCTGACTGGATTAAATAGTGTTAATTGAGACGGTTGACTGGACTAATTAATGTTAATTGCGACGGTCGACTGGACCAATTAACTCTTTTTAAATGATTTCTAATGAAATTAGTGTAAATTAGAGGTTTAGAGCATAGAATCATGGACATTCCAAGAATTATAGAACAAGAAATTATAAATAAATTAGGTAAACAGAAGGTTATTTTACTTTATGGCTCGAGGAGAACCGGCAAGTCAACCATAGTGGAAAGCATTGCAAAAAAGCATCAAAAGAAGACATTGATTTTACAGGGAGAAGATATGGATGTAGCCGCGATTCTTCAGAAAAGAACCATCGATAATTATAAGCGATTAATAAAAGGAAAAAAAATAATCATTATTGACGAAGCGCAAGCTGTGCCTGATATTGGACGAATATTAAAACTAATGATCGATAACATAAAAGGCATTACCATCATAGCCACAGGCAGCAGTAGTTTTGATTTACAGGATACCACCGGAGAACCACTCGTGGGAAGAAATATCGTGTATCAATTATACCCCATTGCCCAACAGGAACTCTTGTCCTCCGAGGATTACCTGACTACCTTTCAGCAATTGGAACAACGATTAATTTATGGGAGTTATCCTGAATTGTGGAAACTAACAGAAGATATTGAAAAAGAAAGTTATCTCCGGCAATTGGTAAACAGTTATTTGCTAAAAGATATATTAATACATGAAAATGTAAAAGGACCAGAAGTACTGTATAAACTATTACAATTGTTAGCTTACCAGGTAGGGAGCGAGGTAAGTACCGTTGAGTTGGGAAACAGTTTACAGTTAAACCGCCAAACCGTGGACAGATACCTCGATTTACTTTCGAAAGTGTTTATTATTTATCCTTTGTCCGGGTATAGCAGTAATAATTTAAGAAAGGAAGTCACCAAAAGTAAAAAATGGTATTTCTATGATAACGGGATCAGAAACGCATTGATTTCGAATTTCAAACCGATTTCCTTCCGTAATGATATTGGTCAATTATGGGAGCAGTATATTTTGAGTGAGCGCATTAAATACAATAGTTGCAAAGCATACTTTCCTCAGTATTTTTTCTGGAGAACCTATGATGGTCAGGAAATCGATTTCATTGAAATAAATAGTAAACAAAAAATAACTGCTTTTGAATGCAAATGGAAGGAAGAAAAAGTAAAGATTCCCGGTGCTTTTGCAAAAGCTTATCCTGAAGCCAATTTTAGTGTCATTAACCAGGAAAGTTATTTAGATTTTATTACAGACAGTTAAATGGACTTATAAACATAAATGACCACAAACAAAAATGCAGACTCAAGTAAATGAATCTGCATTTTGTCATTTTTCATCCTTTAAAATATATACAATCATGCAACAAGATATTTCACATACGGTAAGATGTGAAATATGATCGTAAACAATTAGTCGAACAAAAGTAATGAATTAGATTATCCTAACAAATATATATTAAATACTACTATTCAAACTGATATCACACCAGAAAAATCTGAAGGATGGCCGATACTAAAAATCCAGATAATTCTATAATAAGCGACATTTAAACTAAAAACAGCCCGGCATTTGATACCGGGCTGTTATTAGTATATTTTGATTGAATGCCGGAGAAATTGATTGTAATTATCCGGCATTTTTGCCTTGCAAATTTTTAAGATTTCTTCAGTTTATCCAATTCTATATCCAGGAATGCTCCACGTAAACCAATTTTAATCACCCTTCCTTCTTCATC
>JBBSSE010000124.1:0-7345 GCA_038242375.1 Chitinophagales bacterium | reverse complement strand
TTAGCCAACATCATCCGGAGGATAAAAAAATAGGAGACCTGATAAAACGAAAAATATTTTCCATCGGAAGTGAAAACAGCTTACGTTCCGCTGTGGGCTTAATGGCTGCCGAAAATATTGATATCCTTCCAGTCGTTTCGGCAGATAATAGTGTCATTGGAATTCTTACGTATAAAGACATTCTATCGGCCTATAAAACTGATCATGATGTTGATGTAATGAAGGAGCCATCCATTTCTCTGAAAAGACAAGGGTTGAAAATGCTGGTACGTGGTCAGAAGTTGATTGATGCGGTGAAGGGGACACAAACCGGTTAGAAGTTCGTAGTTCGTAGTTCGTAGTTCGGAGTTCGGAGTTCGTAGTTTATAGTTTAGTTTATAGTTTGAAGTTTTTTCTCCTAAAACCTAAAACCTGATACCTGATACCTGATACCTGACACCTGACACCTGATACCTGATACCTGATACCTGATACCTAACACCTGACACCTGACACCTGACACCTGATACCTGATACCTGATACCTGATACCTGTTACCTAACACCTGATACCTTTTAAAAAAAAAGAGAGAATCTCAGATCCTCTCTTTTTTTATTCATAAATGCCGGATGTTATTGATACCCTGGGTTTTGTACTAATGTCTTCACTCCATTCACAACTGTTTTATCGATTTCCACTTGTGGTATAGGGTAGAATTCATTCTTGTTTTTGGTGAATTTTCCTGATTTTACATCACTGGTAAGCTTTCCTTCGTATGCATAAAATGCGTTCAAGGCGGTCTCTGCGATTCCCCAACGGGAAAGATCAAAAAAGCGGTGTCCTTCCATGCCTAATTCCAGTTTCCGTTCAAAGTAAATAGCTTTTAAAGCGTAATCTTTTGTTGGAAAAGAAGGATAAGGCTTGATGACATAATTTGCCGCGGGTACAGTAGAAAATCCTAAGGCAGGATTTGCATCGTTGATGTATTTGTACACCCAACCAGCCGGTGCTGCAGAACGGCTTCTTACCTTATTAACTAATGCCATTGCTCCTGGTAGATCATCCGTTTGAGCATGAGCCTCAGCGGCTAATAGGAGAACATCTGCGAAACGGATCACATTGTAATTAATGGCAGTAGCTGGTGCCCATGAATTATTATCATGAAATTCCTCAGTTTTATGCCACCAGATATTTTTCTTGGGAGCGTATGGGCCGGAGAATGATTGGTCACGGATCCAGGCTTGTCCGGGATGTAATCCCCAATCCAGGTAAGGAATACCTCTTCTGCCAATGGTCCAGTCTATCCTTGGATCAAGCGAACCGGCATCTGGTGTAAAAGCCTGCGTGGATAAAATCCCCTGGTCATTTTTTACCGGGTGAGCATTATAATCATCCAGATAAGGAAGACCATTGGCATCTGTCCGGTAAGAATTGGCCAGATCAATAGTGGGTTGATAAAATCCACAACATCCAAAAGGGCTGTTGCCATATGGAAAATTCAACATTTCTCCCTGGGTGGCATTCTGAATCGATCCTGTTCCTACATTGGCTGCCATTTCTACTGGAAATACTGCTTCAGGGCTATTTAATTCCAATTCAGGGCGGAAGTTGTCTTCAAGTCCTGTAAAAAGACCATACTTTACACCTTTGGAAGTTTTACCTGAAGCAATGACCTGGTCAAACAATGTTTTTGCTTCCCCAAATTTCTTCTGGTAAAGATAGGTTTTTGCCAAATAGGCGCCGGCAGCCCATTTATTGGCTCTGCCTGCTTCCGTTTGAGTTTCCGGTAAATTATCAAAAGCAGCTTTAAAATCAGCTTCTATTTTAGACCATATATCTGTTTTATTGGGCTGCATAAAATCTGTAGTGGTTTCATCTATCCAGGGTACCATATTATAAAACCGCTTTAGCTCAAAATAATAATGCCCGCGCAGAAAATGAGCTTGTGCTTCTACATTCTTTGCGGCTTCAGCAGTCAACCCTTTTACTTTGGGTAATATTTTAAAAACGGCATTTACACGGTCAATACCTCCATAAGCTACCTTCCATTTATCTGCTGCCATTGGATTGGAGGGAGTTATATCCCAGGTAGCTATTGGGTTAATGGGTAATTGGTCACCTGCATCACTTCCTTTATGGGCATCTCCACCGGCCACACTTCCCCAAATCCAGTTACTAACCGAGGCTGACCATGGCTGGCTGGATCCCATTTCCAAACCGTCTAAGGCTCCATAAGCGCCAATTAATAAGCCGTTAACACCTACAGGTGTAGCCAATACATCCTGGCTTAGGGCTCCCAAAGGAGGCCTGTTTAAAAACTCCTTTTTACAGGAATACGTTGTTATGAGGAGTATAAAACTCAAAAAATAAATTATTCGTTTCATTTTAAGATTATTTAAGATGATTAAAATTTTAAATTAATGCCAAAGATGAAATTACGCGTGCTGGGATAAGCACCTTCATCTACACCAAAATCGGTTACGCCACCTTGACTGGAAGCCGTTACTTCAGGATCTGCGCCACTATATTTGGTGATCGTAAATAAGTTGGCACCCTGTACATAAATTCTACAGCTATTGATATAAGCCTTTCGAAGTAAATCAGGAGAGAAAGTGTAACCGAGGGTTACATTCTTAGCTCTTAAGTAGTTTCCTTTTTCAATGTAATACGAATTAGGTACTCCATTAGTGGATACAAATCCCTTATTTTCCTGTCTGGGGGCTTTGGCATTTTTCCTTTCCGGAGTCCAGGAGTCATTTAAAGCGGTATTGCTTTTAGCACCGGCAAAAGATGGATAGAAATCTAACCACCATTTTACATTATTCCAGATGTCATTACCATAAGTTCCATAAAGAAACATGCTAAAATCAAAGGCTTTATAAGTTAATCCCAGGTTTAAACCGTATGAAAAGTCTGCATTTGGATTTCCAATAAAAGTCCTGTCAGCATCTGTAATCACGCCATCGCCATTGACATCCTCGTAGCGGAAACGGCCCAACCCAATATCTGTCTGGTAATTTGCTGTAGAATTCCCGGTCGCTTTTTTGGCTTCATCGTTGGCTTTGTCTATTTCAGCCTGGTCATTCCAAAATCCGGTAATGTTATATCCATAAAATTGCCCTACTGAATGACCTACCTGGTTTCTATTGATGCTTTGTCCGAAACGACGTGTGTCTCCGGTTAAAAAATAATCGGCAGATTCAGTTACTTTGGTGATCTTATTATTGTAAGTGGTAAAAGTCATTGACCCGTCAAATTTTAAATCCCTTCCGAAATTTGAGTGCACCCCCAGTTGAAGATCTATGCCGGTATTTTCCATGCTGGCTATGTTTACGAAAGGCGGAGTACCGTTTCCTGCAGTTGCTGGTAAGGCAGGATTATATAAAAGGTCCTTAATGTCTTTCTTATAATAGTCTATGGTAAAATCTACTTTTCCGTCTAAAAAGGTGGCATCCAATCCTATATTGCTGTTGATATCTCTTTCCCATTTGGCATCCGGATTTCCAATTTGACCGGCACGGAAGCCTTGTTGAATGCTATTATTGGTACCTGCTATGTCATAGTAGGAGGCATTCTTATTACTGTTGTAGGTAAAATAACCATTCCCTGTATTTACATTGAGTTGATTACCCATAACGCCCCATCCGCCCCTGATTTTTAAATCACTTATCCAGGAAACATTCTTCATGAAATTTTCCTCTGAAAGTCTCCATGCAGCGGTTACAGCAGGAAACACCCCGTATTGATTGTTGACAAACTTGGAAGATCCATCTCTTCTTACAGTTGCACTTAATAAATAGCGGTTTTTGAAGCTATAATCCAGTCTGCCAAATTGTGACCACAGACCATCAGTAGAGCGGTTACTATAACTGGTAGGCGTACCCGAACCTGTGCTTAAGTTGGTGTACATAGGGTCAAAAGAAAAATAATCGGAGGTCGTACCGCCCATTTCTCTGTAATTATTATCGTAAGATTCTACGCCTGCTAATAGTGAAACTGTATGATCTCCAAAAGTTTTCCGATAGTTTAAAGTATTTGTCCAGGTCCAGTTATACCCATAATAGGAGCTTTCACTATAAGCATTTTTACTGGAATTTTCCACATTTTCATAAGTAGGATACTGGAAAGAATGATAGGTACCTGCATAACTTTCACCACCAAAACTGGTGCGGAAAGTAAGTTCAGGTAAAATGTCTGCCTCACCATATACATTGGCAAAAAGACGGTTGCCCAACCCACTGTTATTCCTGGTGCGGTAAGCATTTGCTACCGGGTTTTGGGCATTTCCTAATTGACCTCCAAAAGTACCGGCAAAATTACCCATGATATCACGCACTGGAATAAGGGGTTGTTCCCTGAACGCCATGCCTATAAAACTTCCTTCTCCGGGAGTGATCCTGTTATTGTCTGTAACAGAATAGGCTAAATTTTCACCAATCCTGATTTTCTTAGATAAATTGAATTCGGTATTTACACGAAGGGAATATCTTTTTAAATAGGTATAAATGACCGTACCTTCCTGGTTAAAGTGTTGCATAGATAAAAAATACCGCCCCTGGTCTCCACCACCACTTACTGTAAGATCATGGTTTTGAATTGAGGCAGGTTTATTCACTTCATGATACCAGTCGGTACCTGTTTTATTGGCTTTTACGATCCGGTAAAAATCCGATAATTGATTTCCGGTTGTATAATCAGGATTTACATTATACCGGGAAGGATCCACTGAAGGGTCACCCTCTTTTGCACCGGTTGGATTAATGTAATCAGGCAAAATTGGTTTTGATCCTGATCCATATAAAGCATCAGGATTTGATGCACTTATAGGAGTTCCTGAATTTGCAAGAGCATTGAATTTCAACTGAGCCATATCTTGTGGTGAAAGAATATTCCAGATATTCCCGCTTTTTGGGCGTTGAGTGCCATAATAACCATCATAGGTTACCTGCACCTTTCCACGGCCTTTTTTAGTAGTCACAATGATCACGCCGTTGGAGGCTCTGGATCCATATATAGAAGCTGCTCCTGCATCCTTCAGCACCTGTACAGAGGCTATATCATTGGTATTAATTGTGGAAATGTTTTGAGTGGGAACACCGTCTACAATAAATAGTGGCGTGTTGTTCCCGAAAGTGTTGATTCCACGTATCCGAATTTGAGGTTCTTCTCCAGGCTGCCCGGAACTAAGAACGGTAACGCCTGAAGCCTGCCCCTGGAGCTGGTTGGCCAGTTGCGCTGTTGGTTGCTTATTCATCTCTTTCACATCAATGACTGATACGGAACCTGTAATGTCCTTTTTTAATTGAGAGGTGTAACCGGTTACGACTACCTCATTTAATGATCCTGTGAGAGGCTCTAAAGCAATATCCCCAAGAGAAGTCTTGCCACCTATAGAAACTTCTTTTGTATTAAAACCTACGGAACTTATGATCAGAATTCCGGCATCTGATGGTACCCGGAGAGTAAATAATCCCTCCTGATTGCTGGAGGTGCCTGTTTTTTGTCCTTTTAACTGGACGGAAGCGCTTTGAATGGGATCTTTTGTTTCCACGCTTATGAGCCGTCCGGAAACATCTTTCTGGGCGATAGCACTGCTGGAAAACAATAAAATAAGCAAAGATAAGCCACACAATGGTTTACTGATTTTGACATTCATGTTTTGATTTATTAAGGTTTAAAAATGAAATACTTAATTGTAGCCTTAGAGGGAATCATTCCAACGGTTTCTTAGTAAACTTACCACACACGGATAGCCTTTAAGAAGATATTAACATATAGGACAATTAAAGTTATTTAAATGCTGCATTAATAACAAAATAAATTTAATTAAAAAGCTTTATTTAAAATAAATCGAAAAATAAGTATTCAGGAAACTAGAATTTGATAAAAAAGTACAGGTAAAAAGTCTGTATATTTAGAAAATATTTTTTCAAATGGCTGAATAGATATAAGATGATGAAAAATATGGAGTTGCCGAAATTTAAAAATCGAAATAAATGAATACAGTAAAACGGTTATTGTTTTTATCAGTCTTTCTTTTTCTATTTAGTTTACCCAACGGATTTTCGCAATCCTTTCCGGATTTTAATATCAGGCTTACAAATGGAAAAACGGTTTCCTCCAATCAGTTGTCACCAGATAAACCTATGATCATCATCGTTTTTTCACCTGATTGCAGTCATTGTACTTTATTGATGGACGATCTTTTTAAAAATATCAGCAGTTTTAAAAAGGCGCAGATCATTATGGCAACTTTTGTGCAGAATAATGACATTATTGCTTTTGAAAAAAAATATAAGACAGCCAATTATCCAAATATTACGGTAGGCGTAGATATGCCTTTTTTCTTTCTTCAGAAGTATTATAAGCTTACCTCCACGCCTTTTACAGTTCTCTATGATAAAAACAGGAAACTGATTACATCTTATACAAATGAAAAAATAACCGGTGATTTGATCAAACGATTACAAGCATTGAATTAATGACAACTTATTTTAGGAATTCCTACACCACAGATACAATAGAACAGTAAACAAGCACATGAAATTCAATCGGAATATTCAATTTAGTTTCAAATGAAATGGAAATTATATTTTTGAATGCAGCGTAGTTAACCTGATTGTAGTCTTGTACAAGGAATAACCTTCTTTTATAGTAAACCAAAAAACTGATTTATGAAATTAACCCTCACAATTCTCTCACTATTCTTGTGCAACCTATTATTTGCCCAGGAAGCCACCACGTCAAACATTCCGGGTCAGAACAGCTTCTATGCGGAATTAGGAGGACCTGGAATATTATTTTCTGCTAATATTGACCGGCGTTTTACAAAATCTAATTTGGGAATAGGCGGAAGAATAGGAATAGGTTTCGTAACGGATGACTTTGGAGATATGTATAATTATACACCAAAATCCGTCCTAACCGTGCCCCTTCAATTGAATTATATTTTTGGAAAACCAAGCTCTGTTCATTCATTTGAAATAGGGGCCGGTGTTACGTTTACCGGGAAGAAAATTGATCTTTTTTCCTACGGCGACACAATAGGACAATCTATTTTTGGAACGGCTTCATTCATGTACAGAAGACAACCTACGGATGGTGGCTTTTCCTGGCGCCTTGGATTTACACCTATTATTGGCGGAAGTTATGTGGAGCCTTCGGGTGGCGTAAGTATCGGATATAATTTTTAAGATAATTTAGATAATACCAGGGCTGTACCTTTATTCGGTATGGCCTTTTTTTTTGCTTATTAATTCTCAAATATGACCACCATCATATAACCAATTGACTTCCATCAAGGAGAGCCTTCTCTTTGAACCTATATTTGCAAAGTGAAATTCATTTTAGCCATAACCATTTTTAC
>JBBSSE010000123.1:0-7358 GCA_038242375.1 Chitinophagales bacterium | reverse complement strand
TTTTAGAATGTTCTATTACAGAAAGAATACCTTTGATTGTTTTTGAACATTTTCTATAATGAAGTCTGAATTACCCGACAAAAAGAGCCCCAAGCCAAATATATATAAACTCCTCACTCCTTACAAAGGTTTAATAGGCGGCCTTTTGCTTTTCGCCTTATTGAGCAATGGGCTGAACCTGATCATTCCGAAGATCATTGAAATCGGAATAGATGATTTTACCAACGGTGTATGGGATATTAAAAAAATAATGACCTGGTTTTTCCTGGCGGTCGTTAGTATTTTTATTCTAAGTTTTATACAGGGATATATTCAAACGTATGCATCCGAAAAAGTAGCTAAAGATCTGCGGTATAAACTTTCCGCGAAAATATCCCAGCAGGATTTTAATTATATCCAGGAAAACACTTCTGCAAGATTATTGACCAACCTCACTTCTGATGTGGATGCCATTAAAGCGTTTGTGTCACAGGCAATTGTTTCTATTGTTTCGTCTATCGTTCTGATCATCGGTGCATCTATCTTATTAATCAATATTAATTGGAAATTAGGGTTGATCGTTCTGTTGATCATTCCCATCATTGCCACTACTTTTTTCTTTGTATTTAAAAGAGTGAAAGCATTGTTCCGAAAGACACAAGAAGTAATTGACTGGCTCAATAAAGTGATCAATGAAAGTATTTTAGGAGCGGCTTTAATCCGCGTTTTGAATGCACAATTTACCGAATACAATAAATTTATGGATGCTAATACGCAGGCAAAAAACCTGGGATTGTCCATTTTGAGATTGTTCGCGATGCTGATACCGATTATCGTAATGACATCTAACCTTGCCCGTCTGGCAGTATTGGCCATGGGTGGCCATTTTGTGATTAACGGAAGCATGACTTTGGGTGAATTTGCGGCCTTTAACAGTTATATCGCTATCCTGATTTTCCCAATTCTGATCATTGGTTTTATGAGCAATGTCATTGCACGTGCATCCGCTTCTTATTCCCGGATTCATAAAATTTTAGACACAGAAGATTTTGTTGACCAGGGTACTGTCACTTCTCCAATATCAGGTGAACTGAATGTGCAGGATGTGAGTATCTGGTATGGAGAAAAACCGGCATTAAAAAATATTTCCTTTGAGGTAAAAGCCAATTCACGCACCGCCATTATAGGACCTACAGCCGCAGGAAAAACACAATTGCTTTATCTCCTGACTACTTTAATAAAACCGACTTCCGGAGAAATATTTTATGACAGTATCAATGTGAAAGAGTATAACCAGGGGGAGCTATTAAAACAAATAGGTTTGGTGTTTCAGGATAGCATTATTTTCAATTTAAGTTTGAGAGATAATATCGCCTTCAACTCCGAAGTAACAGATGCTGATTTACAAAAAGCCATCAATACCGCCGAACTTCACGATTTTATTGCCTCCTTGCCACAAGGTCTGGATACCATTATTTCTGAAAGAGGTTCCACACTTTCCGGTGGACAAAAACAACGCGTAATGCTGGCAAGAGCGCTGGCCATTAATCCAAAGATTCTGTTACTGGATGATTTTACGGCAAGAGTGGATAACCACACAGAAAAAATTATCGGAGAAAATATTAAACGGAATTTCCCGGATACAACCATCTTGTCGGTCACCCAAAAAATAGATCCTGTAAAAGATTATGATCTGATTATTCTTTTAATGGAAGGGGAAATGGTGGCGCAGGGAAAGCATGAAGATCTCATGAAAAACTGCCCGGAATATGTACAGATCTACAACTCTCAAAAAAGCACCACAACTATCGCGGAAACAGAGGCGGGATAAAACAATCAGTCAATCGAATTTAAATAAATAAATGGAATACAACCTCAATATTGAAAAGAAAACTTCCACCGGAGCAGCATTTAAAAAGATGCTGGTTTTCATGAAAGATGAAAAAAGAAGTTTGGTTTTTGCATTGATCGTGATGTTGTCAAATTCGGCTATTTCCATGTTGACTCCGTATTTAATCGGCTATACAATTGACCATTATATTCAAACAAAGATCTATCGCGGATTACTCCAGTTTTCAGCCATTATTTTTGGCTTGTACTTAATTTCCGCTGTGTTGGATTATTTCCAGACAAAACTCATGGGTAGTATTGGTCAGCGCATGTTGTACAGTTTACGAAATGCCGTTTTCAGCAGGATCCAGGCATTGCCTGTAGCATTTTTTAATCAGAATAAAGCAGGAGATCTTATCTCCCGGATCAATAATGATACAGACAGGGTAAACCAATTCTTTTCCCAATCATTGATGCAATTTGTGGATAGTATTTTCATGATGCTGGGAGCGGCTATCTTTTTATTAATTATTAATGTGGAATTAGGCGGCGCATCACTTGCACCGGCGATTATTATTCTTGTGTTTGTGCGGATCATGTCGCCTATGGTGCGTAAGAGAAATGCCATCAGCTTGAAAAGTACCGGTACACTAAGCGCCGAAATCCAGGAAAGTTTAAGCAATTTCAAAACGATTGTCGCCTTTAACCGCCGGGATTTTTTCCTGAAAAAATTTGATATCGCCAATACGGATAATTATAAAGCTTCCGTGAACGCGGGAATTGTGAACATGGTATTTGTGCCTGTATTTACCTTGTTTTCCAACCTGGCCCAATTGATCGTTCTTGCCTTTGGTATTTATCTCATTTCGCAAGGCAGTTTTTCCATTGGATTATTAATCAGTTTTATTGCTTATACGCAATTATTTTATCAGCCACTTCGCCAGATAGCTTCCTTATGGACGAACTTTCAAACCGCCATGGCAGCCTGGGACCGTATTTCCATTATCCTGGATATGGAATCAGACCTGGATCAAAAAGCAATTTCTTCCAAAGCAACTTCCAATGGATATTTAATGGAATTTGAGAATGTCAGTTTTCAATACCCTGATGGGAAAAAGGTATTACATAATATTAATTTTGAAATGAAAGCGGGTAAAACCTATGCTTTGGTCGGCCCGACGGGAGGCGGAAAAACGACCACTGCTTCTCTCATAGCACGTCTGTATGATCCTACCCACGGCACAGTTTACCTGGACGGTGCAGATATCCGCTCTTATACTCCCGAAGAACGCAGCAAAAAGATCGGTTTTATTTTACAGGAGCCATTTCTTTTTAATGGCACTGTGCGTGATAATATCCTTTATGGAAATGAAGATTATAAAACCCTCACGGACACTGAATTATCTGACCTGTTAAAAGAGTCAGATATGCACCAGATCATTTCAAAATTTGAAAATGGCCTGGATACTAAAATTGAATCCAGTGGCGATTCCATCAGCCTGGGAGAAAAACAATTACTGGCCTTTGCACGGGCGGTCATACGCAAACCGGAACTGCTCATCCTGGACGAAGCCACCGCGAATATTGATACCGTCACAGAGCAATTATTAGAAATTATTTTACAGAAATTACCTGCAAGTACCACCAAAGTGATCATCGCTCACCGGTTAAACACGATTGAGAATGCCGATGAAATTTTCTTTGTAAACAGCGGGGAGGTGATTCCTGCCGGCACTTTGGATAATGCGCTGGATTTGTTGCTGAAAGGAAAGAGGGAGAGTTAGAGAGTATGGGGAGGTAACAAAAGCAACTTTTCTCTCTTTCCTCTACTTTACAACTTGATGCTAAAAAAGATTACTTTGTGCCCCTAAATTTATTAATATGTGCGGTATCGTAGGTTATATTGGACCAAGAGAAGCTTATCCGATTATTGTAACAGGGTTGAAAAGGCAGGAGTACAGGGGCTATGATAGTACTGGAATAGCATTGATCAATTCCGATGGTTTGAAAGTGTATAAAAAGAAAGGTAAAGTGCAGGAGCTGGAAGATTCACTGATAGGAAAACCATTACACGCACACATAGGAATCGGCCATACACGTTGGGCTACGCACGGCGAACCAAGTGATGTAAACTCCCATCCGCACCAAAGCAATGGTGGAAAACTTGCCATGATCCATAATGGCATTATTGAAAACTATGCCCAGTTAAAATCTGAATTAATTAAAAAAGGATACACCTTTAAAAGTGAAACAGATACAGAAGTTCTGGTAAATTTCATTGAGGACATTTACAAAAATGCCGGATGTCCTTTGGAAGAAGCAGTCCGCATTGCGCTTAAGAGGGTTACCGGAGCTTATGTAATATTATTGTTGGATGAAGATAATCCTGATGTAATTATCGCGGCCAGGAAAGGAAGCCCGCTGGTGATTGGCATTGGAAAAGGAGAGCACTTTTTGGGTTCTGATGCTACGCCCATGCTGGAATACACAAAGGAAGTTGTATATGTAAATGATTATGAAATTGCCATCATTAAAGCAGATGAACTTATCCTTAAGAATTTAGGGAATGAGCGGCAAAATCCTTACATCACGAAGTTGGATCTGGAACTTGCTGCCATAGAAAAGGGAGGGTATGATCATTTTATGTTGAAGGAAATTAATGAGCAGCCAATAACGATCTATGATTGCTTACGGGGAAGGTTAAACGTAGAGGAAGGAACCATTACCATGAAAGGGATCCAGGATAATATTGACACGCTTATCAATGCTCCCCGCTATATTATCATCGCCTGTGGCACGAGTTGGCATGCAGGTATGGTGGCCGAATATGTCATCGAAGAATTATGCAGAATACCTGTAGAGGTTGAATATGCCTCTGAATTTCGCTACAGAAATCCAATCATCAATAAAGGCGACGTGATTATTGCCATTTCCCAAAGTGGCGAAACAGCAGATACGCTTGTTGCAATTGAAAAGGCGAAAGAACATGGCGCGTTTATTTTTGGGATTGTCAACGTAGTTGGTTCTTCCATTTCACGTGCATCACATGCTGGTGCCTACACGCATGCAGGCCCGGAAATAGGTGTTGCTTCTACAAAAGCATTTACAGCGCAGTTATCTGTTTTAATGATGATAGCCCTTAAAATAGCTCATGAAAGGGGCACGATTACTCCAAAGAAATACAATGATCTTTTGGGTGAACTGGGAAATATTCCTCAAAAAGTGGACACCATTTTAAAAAGCAGTGAATTATTAAAAGCCATCGGTAAGAAATACAAGAACGCCCATAATGCGCTTTATCTGGGCCGGGGATATAATTTCCCCATTGCCCTGGAAGGTGCCTTAAAACTAAAAGAGATCTCTTACATTCATGCGGAAGGTTATCCTGCTGCAGAAATGAAACATGGTCCTATAGCGCTTGTTGATGAAAATTTGCCCGTTGTTTTTGTGGCCACAAAGGATGAATACCATGCGAAGATCGTGAGCAATATCCAGGAAATAAAAGCACGGAAAGGAAAAGTCATTGCGATCATTTCTGAAGGAGATGACATCATCCCAACCATGGCAGATGATGTATTTTTTGTGCCTCCGGCAAATGAGATCCTCGCACCACTTTTAAGTGTAATTCCTTTACAATTACTTTCTTATTATATTGGGGTAGAAAAAGGATGCGATGTAGATAAACCCCGTAACCTGGCAAAATCTGTTACGGTAGAATAAATCTTATCTAACAATATATTGTCTTAATTTAGATCATATATTCAGCAGATCATTAAAATTCTTTCCTTTTTAAGATCTGAAATTGAATTCTTTTATAAAATATCATCCGGAGATTACATGAATAAAATCATTAAGCACCCGATCAATGAATTGGGCTATCTTTTTATAGAACCACCTTATCTTCCGAAAGGGAAAGATGAATATTATTTGCGTAACAGGCAAAATAATAATGGAATTAATTACAGGCATTTGACTACTTCTGAAAAGGAAATTCTGATCAGGAATGGTAATTCTTCCGATGACTGGAGTATGGTGTTTGTTTCAGGTGTTTTTGATCCGGTATTGGTAAAGAATAATAAATTTTTCGGCCTGGTGCGGATAGGAAAACTGGAAGCTTATTACCTGGAATTTCACAACCTGCGTATGCCGGTTGGAATTTACAACAGCACCATTATCAGTAGTGATTTCGGAGATAATGTGTGTATAGATAATGCCAATTATCTAAGCCATTATATCATTGGAAATGATGTGATGATCGCCAATATCAACGAACTGGCAACAACCAATTATTCCAAGTTTGGAAATGGCACATTAAAGGAGGGAGAAGATGAAAGTACACGCACCTGGATGGAGGTAAGAAATGAAAACGGTGGAAGAAAAATCATTCCCTTTGCTGATATGTTGCCAGGAGACGCCTGGCTCTGGAGCAGTTATCCACAAGATGAAAAATTACAGGAAAAATTTAAAGAATTTACTTCCAAAGAATCTGATCACAAACGCGGTTATTATGGTACCATAGGTGACCGGTGTGTATTAAAGGATTGCGATATTATTAAGGATGTAATCATCGGAACAGATGCCTACATTAAAGGGGCGAATAAATTGAAGAATCTAACCATTAACAGTGATGAAGATCGAACCTCCCAGATAGGAGAGGGCTGCGAATTGGTGAATGGAATCGTCGGATATGGATGCAGGATATTTTATGGAGTAAAAGCGGTGCGATTCATCATGGCTCCGCATTCACAATTAAAATATGGAGCACGTTTGATTAACTCCTATTTGGGAAGCAACTCAACCATTTCTTGCTGTGAGGTATTGAATTCATTAATCTACCCAAATCATGAACAGCATCACAATAATTCTTTTTTATGTGCTTCACTGATAGAAGGACAGAGCAATATCGCTGCCGGAGCAACCATAGGAAGTAATCATAATAGCCGGGCAGCAGATGGAGAATTAGTAGCAGGACGTGGATTTTGGCCGGGACTGTGTGTCAGTTTAAAGCACAATTGCAAATTTGCTTCGTTCACGATCTTATCAAAAGGGGATTTCCCATATGAATTAAATATTCCCTTACCATTTAGTTTGGTTAGTAATGATGTAGCTGCAAACAGGTTAGTAATCATGCCGGGTTATTGGTTTATGTACAATATGTATGCACTGGCGCGCAACTCCTGGAAATTCAGACACAGGGATATGCGTACAGTAAAAAAACATAAAATTGAGTACGATTTTCTTGCGCCGGATACGATCAATGAAATGTTTAATTCTATTGAACTTTTATCCAAATTAACCATCGACCCTGAAGGTCATTCTACCGTTCCGGATTTTGAAAATAGTACGAGGAAGACAGTGGTTATTAAGGTCTCGGAATCTATCCGGTTATTTAAGGAATTGATCACTTACTACGGAACAACCCAATTGATCAGTCACTATCAGACCAATCAATTTTCGTCCTTTGAAGAATTTAAGAAAAGTATTCCTACACGAATTTCGAGGAATGAATGGAAAAATATTGGTGGACAACTTTTCCCCGTTGAGGATGT
>JBBSSE010000122.1:0-7413 GCA_038242375.1 Chitinophagales bacterium | reverse complement strand
TGCTGTATTAGGTTTCGGCTTATGGATAGCTATTCCTTATTTTAATGGAGATACCGTTCAACCCCAGCTTGCTCAACAGCCAAACCTTCCGGATACGAATATCAATATTCAGAATTCAACTAAAAAGATACCCGGCCAATCGGTTAATGCAGATATTGCAGTAATCGAAAAAAAGGCACAGAATACAGAAGAATTTGCAGAGCAAAGTAAACCGGAAGCAAAAATTACTGAAGAAAAAGTTGCAGAAGTTTTTCATAAAAAAGAAAAACAAATTCTTGCAAAAAACGAAGCAAAACAATCAAATGAACTTCAGCCGGAAAAAATAATTGAAATAATTAAAGAAACTAAAAAGAGCGAAGTTGACGATAAGAGATTGATTGCCCGGATTCCTCAAAAAAAGATTTCTACCGGTGGTATCATCCATTCAAATGAGCTCTTACACGTGGATTTGGATATTACTCAAAGAGCTATAGAAAAAAATAATGCTGTCCAAAAGGTTGTCTACCTCGATGTAAATAAAGAATCAACCAACAATTATATTTTTTATAATGTACCGGCAGATGAATTTAAGAAATCAAAGATTGGGGGATTTCTGAAAAAATTAAAAAGAGTTGCCGAAAGAAATGATCCGGTGAAACGCCTTTTTGAAATGGAAGTTGGCCAGGTTGCTTCCAGTAATTAATTCCATGTTTACTCCGTGTTTGATAGCACATCTATAATAAAATAAAAACTCACATTAAAGAACCCGAAAATGAAAAAAGCAATTTTAATCCTGACCGTGCTATGCATTAGCATCACCTCATTCGCTCAACAGGACACCATAAGAGTTGAAAGAGATTCCGTAAAAGTAGAAAGAGATAATGACACCATTCGTATTGGAGGAATGATTATTTTGAAAAATAAAACAGAAAGTGATAAAAGAGTTGTTGTAACGGTAGGGAATAGACGTAAAGAAAAAGAAAATAATTTTATCTCGACATCCTCCTGGTTGGTTGATATTGGGTTTTCCAACTGGACAGATAATACAAATTATGCAGACGCGACTGCGAACGGTTCACTGGTCAATCGCCCAGGTGCGCCTGAATTAGCTGCCAATGATTTAAAGTTGAAATCAGGTAAATCTGTCAATGTCAACATCTGGCTTTTTATGCAAAAGATGAACCTTGTTCAGCATTATGTAAATCTTAAATACGGATTAGGAATAGAGTTGAACAATTATCGTTTCAAGAGCAACATCAGTTTTGATGAAGGCGGTTTAAATCCTTACAATCCTTCTCAGAATATTTCGCACGCATTTATTTTTAAAGACTCAATCAGTTTCTCTAAAAATAAACTTGCAGCAGATTATGTGACGATTCCCCTCATGATCAATTTTAATACAAATCCTAAGAACTCCAGGCAGGCCTTAAAACTTAGTGCTGGCGTAAGTATGGGTTATTTGTATAGCAGTCGTAATAAACAAATTAGTGGTGAAAGAGGTAAGAAGAAAAACAACGGCGACTACGACCTGGATAAATGGAAATTCTCTTACATCGGGGAAATTGGCTTTGGGTATGTCAATCTTTATGGCTCTTATAGTCCAAAATCCATTTTTAAAAATGATTTAAATTTCACTCCTTATAATATTGGAATAAGAATAGGTAATTTATAAAAAAGCTTCTCTTTGAGTTTTAGTTAGAATTTTAAAATTAAAAACCCGCCAAAGTAAGAGGCGGGTTTTTTTAATATTGTATTCTTTTAAGGATGACTATTTTATATTGAACGACTTTACATAGAAATCATTCCTCCAGAAATTTAAGATTCAGCTCAAAACCTGGCAGAACATTTTCACCTGAAAGTATATGATCAAAACCCTGAATCATATTCTCTGTTCCATTTTCTCTAAAGATATGTACTGTTTTGTCTTCAGGGTTTATAAGCCAGGCAAGTTTGCATCCATTTTCAATCCATTTACTCATTTTCTTTATTAAGTTCTTTAGATTATCCGTTTTGCGTTTTAATTCAATGACAAAATCAGGGCATATTCTTGAAAATTCATTTTTTTCTTTTGTGCTTAATTGATGCCATTTTGCTGAGGATAACCAACTTGCATCCGGAGAACGGACAGAACCATCGGGCAAAGTAAATCCCGTGGAGGAATCAAAACAAACGCCGCGATTCATTTTTCTGTTCCATAATCCTAATTCTAAAAACAACATCCCATTCGTTTTTCCGGTATTCGTATTAGTTGGCGGCATAATAATAATTTGTTTATTTTCATCCCGTTCAATCTTGAATAATTCATTTTGCTGGCAAAAATCATAGAATTCTTTGTCAGACATATCATCTGATAGATTGCCTTTAACTATTAATGAAGCGTTATTTAATGAAATTTCCATTAAACGAATTTACCTTTTATTGCTTAGAAGCTTAATAAGCACCTATTAAAGAAGGTTAAATATAAATAGGGTCAAAAAATACCCTGGTTTTTAGGCAGAGAAAAATTCATCACACAAATACTTTTAAGTGAACTACATCTCTTTTTCAAACTCCTCCATTTTGCCCACTAAATATTCCACACTATTTAAAGGCAGCGCATTATAGGCAGATACTCTGAAACCGCCGGAAGAACGATGCCCCTTAATGCCATAGATATTATTTTTCTCTGCGAAATCCAGGAATCTTTTTTCTATGGAAGAATCATCCGTTACAAAACAAATATTCATTTTACTCCGGTCTTCTTTTTCAACCGTTCCTTTAAAAATCTTACTGGTATCTATTGCCTGGTAAAGCATTTCTGCTTTTTGATTATTTAATTTTTCCATAGCAGAAACACCGCCCATTTCTTTCAGCCATCTGAGCGTAAGCATACTCACATACACAGCAAATACAGGTGGCGTATTCAACATACTTTCCGCTTTGATGTGTAATAGATAATCCATGATTGGAGGAATAGGCCTTTTGATTTTACCCAGAATGTTTTTATTTACCACAACCAAATTCGTACCTGCTGCACCCATATTTTTTTGGGCGCCTGCATAAATCAGATCAAAGGAATTAAAATCAAGTTCGCGGCTAAAAATATCACTGGACATATCTGCGATCAGCGAAACAGATACTTTTGGAAACTCATGCCATTGTGTACCATATATCGTATTGTTACTTGTGAGATGCAGATATTTTGAATCTTCCGGAACGGTAAAGTCTTTTGGAATAAACTTATAATTTCTTTCTTTTGAACTGCAGACAACATCCACATTTCCAAAGAAACTTGCTTCCTGAATTGCTTTTGTACTCCAAACACCTGTATCGGCAATTGCTGCGGTTTCCCCTTCATCCAATAAGTTCATGGGTATTTGCATAAACTGCACAGTAGCGCCTCCATGCAGGTAAAGCACTTCATGGTCATCATCCAGTTTCATTAATTCCTTCACCAGCATTCGTGCTTCTTCCATAACGGATTCAAAAAGTGGTGTGCGGTGACCAATTTCCAGAATGGATAAACCACTGTTATTGAAATTTAAAACAGCCTTTGATGCCTCCTCCAGCACTTCTTTTGGAAGTATAGAAGGGCCGGCGTTAAAATTATGTATCATTCTTTGCTGTTGATTTGGGGTATCGTTATTTGTTCTGTTATTATATTCTTCTGTTTTTTCCCGAATATCTTCGGAAATATTAAAATCGTTTTTTTATGATTTGGTGCAAAATTAATAATTCTACTCATTCTACAAATTATAAGATTGAATGTTTTGCTATAAACAGTGAACTTTAAAAAATAAAAGCTCCAAACCTGGAAATTCAAGGCTGAATTACCGGATTTGGAGCTCGGTCTTTTAACTCCTGATTACATTCAACTTTCCAGAGTCGCCTCCATAGAAATATCAATTGAAGAATTCAAGCTTTTTGAGATCGGGCAGTTTTCTTTTGCATCTTTCGCGCATTCCTGAAATTTTTCTTCAGATATACCGGGAATCTTTGCTGTTACAGTCAGGTGAGATTTTGAAATGGCTCCATCACCAAAAGTTATATCGCATTTAGTATCAATACTGTCAGCAGTGAACCCTGCCTCATTCAATAGGATACTGAATTTCATCGTGTAACAACCGGCATGGGCTGCTGCAATAAGTTCTTCCGGATTTGTACCATTTTTTGCTTCACCAAAACGAGTGGCAAATGTAAAAGGTGCATTCGATAATGCGCTTGTTTCAGTGCTTAAAGTTCCGATTCCTTCTTTTCCTGTTCCTTGCCAATGGGCGTTTGCGTACTTACTCATGATAATTTTTATTTTTGATGATTTAAGATATGTGATTAATGTTCCGGCATATCCGGTTTTGTTTGCATAATGTTTTCGATCGTTTCCAAAACCTCCGGCGTTAATTTTTCTTTTACTGTAACTGCATCCAGGTTTTGCAAAAGCTGTTCTTTTTTTGTGGCTCCCAAAATGGCGGTTGTCACCCTTGGATTGGAAATGCACCACGCTATAGAAAGTGCTGCTGTCGTTACATCTATCTCTTTTGCCAGGTCGCCTAATTTTTTTACTTTTTGAATATTATCTTCCTTGAGCCACCGCTTGGTGAGGAAAGAAAATTCTTCCAGGTGCCAACGGGAATCTTCCGGAATTCCATTATTATATTTTCCTGTGAGTAAGCCCGAAGCCAATGGACTCCAAATAGTGGTTCCAAGACCTACGGTATCATATATCCGGTCAAATTCTTTCTCTATTTTTTCCCGGTGAAATAGATTGTACTGTGATTGTTCCATTACAGGACCAATGAGGTTATATTTTTCAGCTATGCGGTGCGCATCCATGATTTCCACACCACTCCATTCACTTGTGCCCCAATAAAGTATTTTTCCCTGGTTCAATAAGGTATTCATGGCAAAAACTGTTTCTTCAATTGGGGTATTCCTATCAGGACGGTGACAAAAATAAAGATCCAGGTATTCTACCTGAAGACGTTGTAAAGCTTCGTCACAAGCTTCCATAACATGTTTACGGCTTAATCCTTTTTGATTGGGTTTGAATTGTTTTCCATAATGCCCAAAATAGACTTTTGAGGATACTACATATGAACTCCGGTCCCAGTTTTTATTTTTTAAAACACGCCCCATCATCTTCTCACTTTCACCGTCTGCGTAGGCTTCTGCATTGTCAAAGAAATTAATACCATGATCATAAGCAAGACCCATTAATTCATCCGCCTTGCTATCATCTATTTGTTTCTGAAAACTTACCCAACTGCCGAAGCTAACGACACTTAGCTGTAAACCTGATTTGCCTAATCTTCTATATTCCATTTTTACTTTTTTTATTTCTTTCGGGATAGCATCAAATATACTTTAATTCAAGAGTATAAATCCCGGGATTTCTATTTTTCATGTTTTAATAACCCAGGCTATTTTATTGAGCCGGAATATAGCAAATGAAAATATAGAATAATCTTTCCGGTTCCGGAAGAAAACTCTCGGGATTCACATTCTGTGCGCTTATTTGCGAATAAAATAAAATCTATTTTAGCTGATTGCTTTGAGAAGAATATTCTTTATCAGGGAAATTCTCCTGCAGGAACTCTTACAATTCCCCTGCCATTTATGATATGCCAGCTTTTGAAATCCTGTGGGGCATCTAATCCGTCACCATCTATAATTTGGGTGGGAGTGCGGATTCTTACGGGCTTATCTGTATGGAATTCACTTCCGGGAATGTTCCTGTCCCAATATAGCTCTGTACAAAATAAGGTGTCGCCCGTTACATTGAAAACGACCACACTGTCTCGTAAGAAAACCTTGCTTTCCGTTTCGATATACTTTGCGTAATGCGCATCCAGTTTACTTTCAACGTTGAGACTATCGTCGAAGAAATCCGCATGAACGCCTTTTGTAAATTCTATATAAGGGGAAGATGTCTGATGCCGAAGCATTAGTGGAGCGATCAGGCGGGCACTCGTTTTTTCTCCTAAAGTGTAAATGATTTTTACCTCTTTGGCTTCTTCCACTGCAATGGTTTTATTACCGGAAAACATTTGAAGATCCTCCTCTGTATTTTCGCAGGATATAAAAAAAAAGCAGCACAAAATAATGGCTGCTTTTAAAAAAATATTTGTATGGAGTTTAGTTAATTTCATGTTGAGAATTACCCCGTGAGGACAAAATCCGTTTCTATATTATTGGTACTTAAACCGGCGAAACCACAAATTATCATTTAGAGATAATCCGAAACTTATTTTGTATAAGTTTTCCTTGATCGTATTATTCTTGTTACCGCGGTTGCCATATTCGAAGCCTACATTTAAAACGCCGTTTTGTGATTCATAAAATGATTTCCTCACTTTTAAAGGGAATCCTGCACCTACACTTACAGTATAAAGAGGAAGTTTTCCATCCGCATTAATATAATCCTTGCCGTAAGAAATACCGGCTCTGTATTTTACGAAATTAAAATATCCTTTGTTCGTGCTTGTGGAAGCTGGTAAGTATTGAAAACCGGCTTTAGCGATCCAGCTATTTGTAACAAAATCTTTTTGACCAAAAAATTCATAATCATCCCAATTGGTCGTTTCAAAATCAGCTCCGAATAGTACATGTGGTTTTTCTACGGAAAAGCCAATGCCGATTGTGGAAGGAAGATTTATTTTTCCTTTAATACCCGTTTTGCTGTAAACACTGTCAATTCGAGTGGTACTTTCATCCTGATTAAAGTTGTATGTTTCCACCTTTTGATCCTTACTTGCTGTATGATTTCCTCTCAAATTACCGTATGCTCCTAAGCGAAACATACCGTCTTTTATTTTAAAACCATATTGAGCACCTGCTTTTACAAACATGCCACCATAGCGTGTATTTGTCTCATAATTGGCTTTATAAAATGCTACGGAATCATTCTGAAATATGAGCCGATTGCTATAATCTTTTTCTCCGAACAAATAACCCGTGCTAACACCAATGCTGAGATTTTTAATTTTCAGGGCCGTCCCAATAAAAGCCTCATTAAGTCCACCGGAGCCTTCATATAAATTTTGTACATTTTGTCCGGCACTCGAGGAATTGGTTTCAATTTTATAATTAATCTTAGAAATAGGTTTTAAACCGAAATTAGCTGACCACATAACATTATTCATTGCGGCTTTTTTATTTCCGTATAATAATGGAAAACCAACTTGTAAATAAGAAATAGTCGCATTATTTGAACGGTAATTTCCAATCGTAGTATTATCCACCAGATTTCTACCGCTGTATTCAACAGCGATATCAAGTGTGGCAAACTGTAAATTAGCCGGTGCGGCAGGATTAACAGTGTTGATGTAAAATGCATCACTTACTGCGGCAGAAATACCTCCCATAGAACGATTGACAATATTTCCCTGCGGAGTTAAATTGCCAATGCCATACCTGGAATAGGGTGAATTTTCCTGAGCGAAAGTGAACAGCGGCGCA
>JBBSSE010000121.1:0-7439 GCA_038242375.1 Chitinophagales bacterium | reverse complement strand
ATGCCTGAAGAAGTTTCCAGCCACCTATTCCTAAAAGGATTTCCTGTTTGATCCGCATCTCAGGGCCCCCGCCATAGAGTTCACTGGTTATTTCCCGGTGTTCAGGCAAATTCACCACGTCGTTGCTGTCTAACAGATATAGCTTTACCCTTCCAACCTGTACTTTCCAGGTGCGCAGCCAAACTGTGTGGCCCGCTAAAGATATTTTTAATCTTAGCCATTCGCCGTTCGGCAAACGAAGCGGTGCAATAGGCAGTTGTCCCGGATCAGTAAATGGAAACATTGCTTGTTGGTTACCGTCCTTATCTATTTTTTGCCGGAAATATCCCTGCTGGTAAAGCAGGCCAACAGCTACCACCGGAACGCCGAGGTCGCTTGCAGATTTCAATTGGTCGCCGGCTACATTACCCAGGCCGCCAACATAAATGGGCAGCGCTTCGCTTAGCATATATTCCATGCTGAAATAAGCGATACATTTCAACGAAGCGTTCGAATGATTTTCCTGAAACCATTCAGGAGTTGTATTTAAATGCTCCTTTATCTTTACCAATTCATTCATTTTCTTTTTAAAATCTTTATCATTTAGTTGTTTTTCCAGCCGGTCACGGGATACGCTCTGTAATATGATCCAGGGATTATGGGTAATTTCCCATAATTCAGGATCAAGTTGCTGCCATAATTCATCAGCGGCATGATTCCATGACCAACGCATATTAAGTGAAAGTCCGGTTAGAGTTTCCATGCCTTCGGCATCTGATGGTAACAAGCCATACAATTGATTGTTCGTAATTTTTTCTTCGTTCATGGTAATATTTTTTGTGTTCACATTCAAAGTCCGCCTGACTCAAGCAATTCTCCTGATTTATCAAACCCTAAGATGATATTTTTCAATTATGATTGCATCTCCTATTGCTGAAGAATTATCAACTGTTTTTTTAATGCATCGCCCGCACTTCAGGAATGTTCAAATTTTGCTTCATCAAATTCCGTACAGTCTTTTATCGCGTTTGTTGAAATGTTCAAAATAACTTTGGAGTTTCCCCATTGGATTTCTTTTATTTTGCCGGTTTCAATCAAAACCTTTTTTCCACCAAACCATTTATGTGTACCAACCACCAGGTAGATGATTTGCCAATTCACCTCATCAAGAATAAAATCACTAACGTGCCCAAAATCTCCATCAACCGAATGAATATGATATCCTATAATTTCTTTTGTGCTTCTTAAATGGAGATCATCATCACTTCTTTTATCGTTTGTATCTGCCTCCGTCAGGATCTTTTCATCGATAATAGGATTAATATCCGGTGTTGCTTCAAAGCCTCCTGCATAAAATCCGCTGCCATACCATTGCCATGCATAATGCCCAAATAGTTACATTGCCTGCTGACGCGATACAGGTTTATCTGTATCAATATCCGGGCTGGTTCTTATTTGTTCCTTGCTAAGATTTACGGGAAAGGTTCGGGGTTCTGCATCTCTTTTTACGATAGCTTGTGGTGCGATAAGTACCTTATTGTTGAGAAACCAATTGCCTGTTTTTAAAATAAGGTAACGGATTACCCAAGTGGTATCTTCAAAGTAAAAATCTTCTACTTTTCCTATGTCGCCATCTGTGGCTTCCATACTATAGCCGATTAAGTGATTAATATTACGTTGCATAATTTTTTTATTTATAGTTCCGATTTTAATACAGTTTTATTTCCCTGTAATGCATTGGCGTTTTCCCGTAATACAGTAGCTTTGTTTTCCTGTAATTCAGTGGCGTTTTCTTTATTTACCTTATCCTGCCCTATACCCATTGTTAATGCTGTTAACCCAGCCATGCTGCCCAGTTGCATGGTATCGACTGCTGTGCTTGGCACAATGACAATTGTTGAATTTTCCTTCAATCCTTCATACAGCATATTCATCGCTCTTAAATGCAGAGCGACGGGGTTGTTTACATAAGTCAGGGAAGCTTCTCCAAATTTTTCTGCCACCTGCCTTTCTGAATCTCCCAATATTACCCTTGCCTGCCTTTCTCTTTCTGCCTGTGCCTGCATAGACATCGCATTTTCCAATGCAGGAGGAATCAATACATCTTTTACTTCAACGGAATTAACATGAATGCCCCAGGGCTCCGTGCGTTCATCAATAATTTTTTGTAGCGTATTACTTATTTTATCTCTGCCTTCCAACATATCCGAAAGCATTGTCTTTCCTATTACATCCCTCAATGCAGTTTGTGATGCCCAACTGATAGCGCTTAAATAATCTGCAACTTCCAGGGCAGCCTTTTGTGGGTCTAAAACCTTCCAGAATAATACAGCGTCCACATCTACCGGCACAGTGTCTTTAGTAAGTGTTTTTTCTGCTTTAAAAGAAGTGGTAATTACCCTTGTATCAATCCAGTAAGGGATATTGTCTATAATAGGTACAATAAAAAACAATCCCGGTCCGCGAAGCGATTGAAATTTGCCAAGACGCAATACAACTGCTTTGTCCCACGGATCGGCAATTTTGATAGCGGAAGAAATTACGATGGCCACAACCAGGAACACACCGCAAATGATTGCGCTTATCACATAATTTTTCGGATTGAATTCTGCACGAGCCCATATTAACCCGATAACCAGGATTATAATAAATATAAATCCGGAAAATAAACTTTTACTTTTCATCTTGTTATTTTATATAGGGTTTCCAATTGTCCGCTTTTCTTTTTATTATACTACTCAAGGGACAAAAGGGTGAATGATTTAGTTTTGAAATTGATGATTTTATCCATGTTGATAAGAATTTAATAATGTAATAAGGTTGTTCATTAATGTTACGGATCCTCTACTAAGGTTTAGGAAGACCAATTAAATTCTTTTATTAATTTCTTAAATAAAAGACGATTCCTAATCTTGTTTACTATTAACCTTTAAACATATTCTCATTAAATTAAGATAATAAATACAAAATGCGTCTTCTTCAACTTTAGTAGGAAATTTACAATATATTTCTCCAACCTTATTACTTTATTTACCTTATTTACCTTATCTCTTTCGAATCAGTTTTTAACCCCCGGTAAGGGAAAAACAGCAGATCATTAAATTGAAAAACTCAATAATTTACCCATTGCTGAGTATAGTATAAATAAACCAAAAGACTTTATCGCTCTTAAACAAAGTAGAAGATAAAAACGACTGCCTTTATCTGAACTGTCACAAGTCAAGGCGTGGGAATTTATGCCTGTATTTTCCTCCGGGATTTGCAAGCTTATAAGTTGTTCTATGAAGCTTTAAAAAAGCTGTGTGAAATAACTTACTTCACCATCCATCATTACATGCAATACTATTTTTTTACTTCCTTTTTTCATTTCAATAAAATAGCTGTCTACATCAGCAAACTGAAGACCATATAAAATCATATCAGTTTCATTCAGTTCATTGTCGTCAAAGAAGACCACATCTCCGGGTGTATAATCTGAATATTCTTTTTTAATTTTTTCCTGGGCTTTTGCAGGTAAGTCTGCAAAGGTTTTATTTTGAATGGTGCCTACCAACTTCGAGTCAATGTCATAAAATGCACTTTTGGTTTTACCTTTTGCAGTAAAAGTAAATTCATCAAAATTGTCGAGCCTTTCTGTGGAGCCAGGTGTGATGTTGCCAAAATCTGCTGCAAATGCCTGTTTTGATTGGTAGGAGACCTCATTTCCTTCCAATTTTCTAAGAGCTTTTCTTGCTTCTTTTTTGTCCATTTTTTGTCCATCCTTTGTGTCAAGCCTGATGTCTTTTTTGAGGGAGGCCGGAGTAGTTTGTGCATTAATTGCCGCAGCGGTAAATAAGGATACAGCGATCAGTAGAAATAACTTTTTCATTTTTCTTTTATTTAAAAGGTTTGTAAATTTTAGATAATAAAATCTGATACAAATTTATTATACAAGCAGTCCTGATGTAACTGCCAATCGCTGAACAGGCATAAACAATCGATAATGAACGATTACATTGAACCCGGCATATATGGTGAATTAGGCGAGCTTGAAAAAATTATCAACCCAGGGACTGTTCTTATAAGAGGAAGATGAAGGTTGATAATTATTGTTTCTGGTAAGCCTGACAGCCGATAAAAAAAAATCCTTAGTTTATTTTAATTCTGCCGTGCATTTAAGCCTTATTTTTTCAATTTTGGTTTGAAAGAATATTTTTGAACCACCGACAAGTTTTGCCTTTTCAGCGATTCGTTATTCACAGCACCTTTTATGTGGTGTAGATTTGTGTTATAAAATATGTGAAAAAAAAGAGTATAAAAAAAGGCCTTGCAAACCTCCCTCATGAATTAAAAAATATCGTAAAAATTTCTAAAAAACTTTAAATTTAATCAAATGAAAAAAATAATCATTATGGCTTTGGTATTTGCAGGTTTAACAACTGCCGGTTTTGCACAAACAACGCCATCCATCAAAAAAGCCGATACCACGAAAACGATGGTAGTAAAGAATCATAAAAAGATGCATGCTAATAAAACGAAAACTTCTAAAATGCATTCCAATGGAACTATGATGCATTCCAATGGAACTAAAATGAATTCTCATGGAAACATGATGGACTCCAATGGAACTAAAATGCATTCCAATGGAACTATGATGCATTCTAATGGAACTATGATGCATTCCAATGGAACTAAAATGCATTCCCGTGAAAATATGATGGATTCCAATGGAACTATGATGCATTCCAATGGAACTAAAATGCATTCCCGTGGAAACATAATGGATTCCAATGGAACTATGATGCATTCCAATGGAACTAAAATGCATTCTCGAGGAAGCAGAATGGATTCAGCCCATGCATACAAAAAGAATTCTAAAATGCATCAATAAAATATGAGCATCTATTCCTATTTTTATAACTTATTTCCAAACAAACCCCTGAACAGAAGCAGGGGTTTGGTATTTAAATTGTGTAACTATTTATACTTATAATTCAAAGATGCATGCAGTTTTAAAAAATACTTTTCAATTCATTTCCCGTAAAGTTTATTGGCAGCAGATATTGGCAGTATTGTTTTTGTTATTAGCCATATTTTTTTTCAGAAGCGAAAGAAAGGAGCTTGCAACCATTATTCCTAATTTAGAAAAAGCCGATGCAGGATGGTTGTCCTTAGGGATTCCGGCGATTATTTTTTGTACACTTTTCCAGGGAGGTTTATACAGGAAAAGTTTTGCATCCATCAATCTTACTTTAAAGTGGGGAGATGCAGTGGCGCTTTTTCTGAAAAGAAATTTCATCGGCGTATTTCTTCCTGCTGGAAGTATTACTTCTTTGGCGTACTCCCCTTCGCAGATAAGGAAATCGGGTTTCAGTAAAATGCAGGTACACCAGGCAAGTGGACTTTTTGCCTTTGCAAGTTTATTAACCGTGTTTATTGCAGGGCTTCCTGTGATCATTTATGCTGTTTTTTCAAACGGCCTTTTTGGGAATGCCTGGATCGGACTAATCATCATTTTTTTGATCATAGCCGGTTTGGTCTTCATTGCCCGGTCTATCCGGCAGAGAGGATTTTTGTATAAATTTCTGGATTCAAGACTTCCGGCATTCACGCCATTTATAAATGAATTATTTGCGGCGAATGTGAACGGGAGAAAATTTTCCGGTGCTGTGCTTTATTCCTTAGGAGTAGAAATATCCGGAATGTTATTCGTGTACCTGGCTATGTTTGCTTTGGGATTGCCTGCTTCTTTTGGTGTAGCTGCTATCACTTATATCGTGGCGGTTTTAATGATGGTGATTTCTCCGTTTTTAAAAGGACTTGGCGCAGTGGAACTGGCCATGGTATATGCTCTTGGTCAATTTGGTTATTCTCCCGCCGATGCACTTTCAATCACTATTTTATTTCGTCTTGCGGAATTTTGGATTCCTCTTGCTGCCGGTGTATTAGCTTTTGCCTGGCGGGGAAAAGAATTATTTCTAAGGCTTGCACCGGCTATACTTTGCTTTTTTCTCGGATTGATAAATATCATTTCTGCAGTAACGCCACCTATACATCAGCGGTTGAGGTTGCTGCATAAATATATACCGCTGGATGCCACGCGGGCTTCCCACATTTTAGTGTTATTTATAGGGATTTCTTTATTAGTGACGGCAGCATATCTATTTCGTGGATTAAAAAATGCCTGGGCAATTGCCTTAGTCTTATCTGTATTTTCCCTGATCGGGCATTTGACAAAAGCACTCGATTATGAAGAAGCAATTCTGGCAGCGCTAACCGTTATCGTGTTATTAATCACCGCTTCCCAATACAGAATCAGGAGCAGCAACAAATGGATGCAGACCGGTATAAAAACCGCCTTATTAAGCTTTTTGGCCGTGCTTATCTTTGGATTTATTAGTTTTTATTTTATTGATGTGAAAGATTTTGGGATTGATTTTACCTGGCAGGATTCCATAAGGCACACATTGAATAGTTTTTTTCTCTTGCAGGATAGCGGTCTGTATCCGAAGACCAGGTTTGGCCATGAATTTCTGGCTCTTATCCGCGTACTGGGAATATTCACCTGGGGTTTTTTATTATTCACATTTATAAAACCCAATTTTCATAAACAGTCGGCGAACATTTCCCAGTTGGAGAGAGCAAAATTTTTATTGAGTCAATTTGGTAATTCTGCCAATGATTATTTTAAAACGTATAAGGATAAGCTTTTTTTCTTTTCAGATATTCATGAAGCGTTTATTGCTTACCGAATATCCGGTGGTTTTGCTGTGGTACTGGAATCTCCCGTGTGTGAAGAGGAAAATAAACTCAGTGTATTAGCGGAGTTTGACCATCATTGCAGAAAGATGGGATTGATTCCTGCTTTTTATCGTGTGGATGAAAGCAGCATTCCCTGGTTTAATATTTTAAGAAAACAAAAAGTTCTCATAGGCCAGGAAGCGATCCTCGAAATAAAGAATTTTTCCCTCGAAGGAAAAGATAAAGCATCCCTGCGGAATGGCTTGAAAAGTTTGCAGAAAAAGGAATACCATACCACCGTCCATCCATCGCCGCATACACCGGAATTTATTGCGGCCTTAAAAAATGTTTCAGATGAATGGCTCAAAAGCTACGAAGTAAAAGAGCTTGTTTTTTCACAGGGGATGTTTTCCGAAAGTGAATTACAACACCAGGATATAATTACTTTAGTGGATAAGGATGGGCAGGTAAAAGCTTTCCTGAATGTTATTCCCGATTTCGCTGAAGATGAGTGTACTTACGACCTGATACGCAAAACTATGGATGCCCCGGCAGCTGCTATGGATGGCCTTATTATCGCCTTGATCCAGTATGCCAAAGAAAAGGGGAAATTGTTTTTGAATTTAGGGATGGTGCCTATGTCCGGATTAGGTAACCCGGAAAATGCAGCCGAACAGATCATTAAAATTGCAGCAGATAAAATAAAACGTTTTCAGCACTATAAAGGGTTGAGAGAATTT
>JBBSSE010000120.1:0-7464 GCA_038242375.1 Chitinophagales bacterium | reverse complement strand
TTTTGTTGAAAGATGTATTTTTTTAAAATCATGAATTTCTGAAGTTCCTAATTCAAATAATTCAACATAATCAGCATATTTGGGAATAGTTACCAGAAGGATATAATTACCTTTTGGCAGTCCGTTTAGTTTAAAATTACCGGATACATTACTTCTTGTAAATTTCACTAAGGTTGAATCATCGCGGTTAAGTATTGAAACTACCGCATTTGCTTTATTTTTATTAGCCAATGAATCAGATAAATTCCCTTCCAGCACATAATGTTGATTATACCCTGCCATGGTTAGCAGACAAAAGGTTATTGTGAGAATGGTTAGCTTACGAAGCATAGTTTAGCCAGGTCGTTAGTGGTATAAGGTAAAAAGCAATCAAATAGGTTAGTGTGTGTTTTTTACATCATAATAAAGCTAAGGTAATGTATTATGTTATATTTTGAAATAACTTTCCTCAAAAGAAATCGATAACTTTAATTCAAACTACTAAATTAAGAATATGCTTAAAATAAGAGTACCTTATGAGGATGTAAATTTTGTGGATGCCACCAAAGCTGTTTGGAATTACTCTTTTTTTACGGAGGAAGATATTACAAATTTTAAAAACGGAACGCATTATACCCTATACAAAAAATTTGGATCCCATGCCTTAACGGTTTTAAACAGGCCTGGTTATTACTTTTCAGTTTGGGCTCCAAATGCTGTTTCAGTAAGTGTAGTAGGAGATTTTAATCATTGGGATAATGCGGCACATCCATTATTTGTACGCCTGGATAAATCCGGGATCTGGGAAGGATTTATTCCGGATATAGCCGAATTTGAAAATTACAAGTATTTTATAAAAGGGTTTGGAGGAGTAGAAATTAATAAGGGGGATCCATATGCTTTCCATTGGGAATTGCGTCCGGGAACTTCTTCCAAAACCAAAAAAATAGACTTTGAATGGAACGACCGGAAATGGATGGATAATCGTCTTGAAAAAAATGCACTGAATGCTCCATGGAGTATTTACGAGGTACATCTTGCCAGTTGGATGAAGCCGGATCCGGATGTCCCGGAATCAATGAATAGTTATGAGGAGTTCGCCAACAGGCTGGTACCCTATGTAAAAGAAATGGGATTTACCCATGTGGAATTAATGCCTGTAATGGAATATCCTTACGATGCAAGCTGGGGCTACCAGGGCACAGGCTATTTTGCGCCAACGGCACGTTTTGGTATTCCGGAAGAATTTATGCAACTGATCGAAGCATTTCATAAAGAAAATATTGGTGTTATCCTTGACTGGGTCCCGTCACATTTTCCAAACGATGCCCACGGCCTCTATATGTTTGATGGTACGCATACATATGAGTATGCGGATATGCAGAAGGGCTTTCATCCGGATTGGAAATCCTATATTTTTAATTATTCAAGGGGAGAAGTGCGGTCTTTTTTAATCAGTAATGCCCGTTATTGGTTCGATAAATATCACATTGACGGAATGCGTGTGGATGCTGTGAGTTCCTTGTTACGCCTGGATTATTCCAGGAAGGAAGGGGAATGGAGTCCGAATATTTATGGAGGAAATGGAAACCTCGAAGCGATATCCTTCTTAAAAAATCTGAATGAAATGGTTTACCGCGATTTCCCGGATGTACAAATGATCGCAGAAGAATCCACAGATTGGCCCAAAGTAACAGATCTCACCGTAAGTGACGGACTTGGTTTTGGAATGAAATGGATGATGGGCTGGATGCATGATACTCTGGAATATTTTCAGATGGATCCCGTTTTCAGAAAGGATCATCAAAATAAGTTTTCGTTCAGTATGGCCTATTATTACGATGAGAATTTTGTTCTTCCCTTAAGTCATGATGAAGTAGTGCATGGAAAGTCACCGATGATCTATAAAATGCCTGGTGATGAATGGCAGAAATTTGCAAATCTTCGGGTATTGTACACCTATATGTACACGCATCCGGGTGCCAAATTACTCTTTATGGGAAATGAATTCGGGCAAACAACCGAATGGAATTTTGCCACGGAACTGAATTGGAAACTACTACAGTATGAGCCGCATGAAAAACTAAAATATTGCGTTCAGAAATTAAATGAATTGTACACATCTATTCCGTCTTTGTACGAATACCAGTTCAATAAAAAAGGATTTGAATGGGTTGATTTGGATCACCGGAACGAATGTGTGATCGTGTATAAAAGGATGGGTAAAAAGAAAAAAGATGATGTGCTTGTCATTTTCAATATGACTCCTGTTGAACGACATGATTGGAAAATTGAAATTTCCGGAAAATCCTCCTGGAAGCAAATATTTTGCAGTGATGATGTGGAGTTTTGGGGCACAGGTAAATTTTCAGACCAAAAGATTACTACTAAAATGGTGGATAAAAAGAATAAACTCTATGAAATAAACCTGACTCTGCCGGCCTTGTCTGCGATAGTGTTGCAATAAGCTCAAAGCTCATAGCTGTGAGCTTTGAGCAATAGGCTACGAGCAATTCAACAATTCAACAATTAAGCAATTCAACCTTCCAACCATTTACCAACTTAAAACCCTTCCTCCCTATCTTTGCAGCCTTTTTATTAAATATACCTATGGCACCCTTACAATTTGAACTGAAGCATACAGATACACTTACCAAAGCGAGAGCAGGAAACATCACAACAGATCATGGAGAAATAGCGACACCTATTTTTATGCCGGTTGGAACGGTTGGCAGCGTGAAAGGAGTGTCACAACATCAATTGGTCAATGAGGTAAAAGCGCAGATCATTCTTGGGAATACCTATCATCTTTATTTGAGGCCGGGATTGGAAGTTCTTGAAGCGGCAGGAGGTTTACATAAATTCATGAATTGGAAAAAACCAATTCTGACAGATAGCGGTGGTTTCCAGGTTTTTTCGTTAAGTGGCGTGAGGAAATTAACGGAAGAAGGCGCAATTTTTCAAAGTCACATTGACGGAAGCAAACATCTGTTTTCTCCGGAAAAAGTAATGGATATTCAGCGCATTATCGGCGGCGATATTATTATGGCTTTTGATGAATGCCCCCCCGGTGCAAGCGAGTATGCTTATGCAAAAAAGTCATTGGAATTAACCAACAGATGGCTTGACCGGTGTTTCAAGCAATTCAATGATACAGAAAACAAATATGGTTTTACACAGAATTTATTTCCAATTGTGCAGGGAGGCGTACACCATGATCTAAGAAAAATGTCGTGTGAATTTGTTTCTTCCAAAGAAGCGACAGGCAATGCTATTGGTGGATTAAGTGTCGGTGAACCGACAGAGAAAATGTATGAGATCTGCGAACTCTGTTGCGACAATCTTCCGGTAAATAAACCACGCTATTTAATGGGCGTGGGAACTCCCTGGAATTTACTGGAGTGTATTGCGCTTGGAATAGATATGTTTGACTGTGTGATGCCAACCCGTAATGGACGAAATGCTATGTTATTTACCAGCAATGGCATCATAAACATCGATAACAAAAAGTGGGAAAAAGATTTTTCACCCCTCGATGAAGGATTAGATTGTACCGTAAGTAATTATTATAGCAAAGCATATTTACGGCATTTGTTTAAAGCAAAAGAATTACTGGGTTTAGAAATAGCCAGTATTCATAATCTTGCATTTTATATGGATATTGTAAAAAAGGCAAGAGAGCATATTTTGCAGGGAACTTTCGCGTCATGGAAAAATGAAATGACAGAAAAATGGAAGCAGCGTTTGTAATTAAAATTACAATGATGGCAGGTCAACGGATAATAACGGCATTTCTCTTTGTGAATAAATGTTTTGCAAAAAAAATTGCTTTTGTTAAAGGATACTTTTAGAATAATTAAATTTGCCCATCTTTGCAGTGTTGCAGATCTGGTCAAAAAATGATCATTGATATTTTTAAAAACTTGTAAATTATTTTCTATGACAAGGTGGTTATTAACTGTTTTTTTTACAATCATTACAAGTATTGGTTTATTCGCACAACAAAATAATCTTGAAATACACGGCTCTGGTAGCAATTTATATCTTGAACATACCGTAGCTCCAAAGGAAAGTTTATATAGTATCGGACGAATGTATAATGTAGCACCGAAAGATTTGGCTGCTTATAATAAACTTTCCCTCGATGCAGGATTATCTGTTGGGCAGAGTATCAAACTTCCCCTCGATAAAAGCAATTTTACACAATCAGAAGTGAAAAGTGTTCTTGATTTCCTCATTCCCGTTTATCACCAGGTGCAAAGTGGTGAAACACTTTACAGACTGGGAGTTAACTATAATAAAGTGCCACTTGAATCACTGAAAAAATGGAATGCACTCACCACTGATGCCGTGAATGTTGGGAGTTCGATGATCGTTGGGTATTTAAAAGTAGATAAAAATCAATCGTCTTTAGCCAGTTCCCGACCTCCCGTAAACCAGGTTGCGCCCGCTTCGCCTGTTATAGAAAAGCCTGCTCCGGAGAAGCCTGTTGAGAAAAAAACAGAAGTGGTTACTCCGGTTGTAAAACCAGTTGAAACTGTTGTAAAGCAGGAGGAAAAGAAAGAGATTGTTACACGAACTGCTCCTGTTACTCCGGCAGCAGTTATGCCAGGTGGAAAATTTGGAGAAGGCCATTTCAAACCATTTTATGAACAACAGAATACCGGCGGCAATCATGAAACAGCAGGGGGTACAGGCGGCGTTTTTAAATCAACCAGTGGATGGCAGGATGGAAAATATTATTGCTTTAATAATAATGCAGCACCCGGTTCCATATTAAAAGTAACCAATAATTCTACAGGTAAAATGGTCTATGCGAAAGTGTTAGACGCAATTCCGGATATAAAACAAAACTCTGGTTTGGTAGTGATTATCAGCAATGCTGCCGCGGATGAATTAGGTGCCGGAGAAAATAGATTTGAATGTGCGGTGGAGTATGTGAAGTAGGGAGGAGGTTGTTAGTAGGTGGTGGGTAGTAGGTAGTAGGTAGTAGGTGGCAGGTGGCAGGTGGCAGGTATCAGGTATCAGGTGTCAGGTATCAGGTATCAGGTTGAATGCCTTCGGCGTTGAATACAGTGTGTTGAAAGCTTCGCGTTTATCCCCAAACTTCTAACTCCAGAATATAATACCAGGTAGCCCTGAAAGGGCGCAATATGCCAAAATAGGGTGCAGCCCTATTTAGCCCTATTTAGCCCTATTTAGTTGAATGTTTCGCGAACTCTAAACTCTAAACTCTGAACTTTGAACTTTGAACTCTGAACTCTGAACTCCGAACTCCGAACTTTGAACTTTGAACTCTGAACTTTGAACTCCGAACTTTGAACTTTGAACTTTGAACTTTGAACTCCAAACTCCAAACTAAAAACTAACCCCTCCACCCCCTCAAAAACTCCTCAACCGTCATTTTCTTTTTTCCCTCCAATTGAATTTCTTTCAATGAAATAAATCCGTCCGCAGCACGAAATTTTAAAGTGTGTTTATGATCTGTTACATAGGGTTTGCTTTCGGTTGAATCATTCTCTGGGTCGAATAGTTCTTTTTCTGTGCTGAAAATCTTTAATTTTTTACCATCCAGGAACGTATATGCAGTTGGGTAGGGCGATAGACCTCTTATAAAATTATAAATGGAATCCAAACTTTCAGACCAGTTGATTTCGCACGTCTCTGTAAATATTTTTGGCGCATGTTGTAGCGCGTCGTTTTGATCAATAACTGATGGCTGATGAATCTCGGTGAGGGTTCCTTTTTCAAGATTTTGAATCGTCTTTAATAACAGGTCAGCACCTGTTTCCATCATCTTATCATGCATGGTACCGGCTGTATCCTTTTCTTCTATGGTGATATTTTCCTGCAATAAAATATGACCTGTATCTATTTGATGTTGTAATTTAAAGGTAGTTACGCCTGTTTCTTTTTCACCATTCATGATGGCCCAATTGATGGGTGCCGCACCCCGATATTGAGGTAAAAGAGAAGCATGCAAATTAATCGTTCCAAGAGGTGGCATATCCCAAACAATTTCAGGCAACATTCTAAAAGCAACTACAACCTGTACATCTGCTTTTAAATCTTTCAACTCTTGTATAAATTCCGGATTTTTGAGTTTTTCAGGTTGCAGAACTTTCAGGTTATTTTCCTCCGCATAGATCTTTACCGCGCTTTGAGTCATTTTCATCCCTCTTCCGGCTGGTTTATCGGGAGCAGTAATAACAGCCGCGATATCAAATCCGGCTTTGAATAATTTATCCAAAGAACTCACTGCAAATGCCGGTGTGCCCATAAATATAATTCGTAAACTCAATGTATAAAAAATTAGGTTGAAAATTAATTGTCTGAAAAATCGGGATATAAAAGATATTTTTTCCGGATGGTTTTAAACGCTGAAAGTTTTGGCTCCCAGCTCGCCCGGATTTCTTTTTCGGATTTCCCTTCTTTTATTTGCTGCCAAAGTTCATTATTTCCAGCCAGTTTATTAAAAAAAGATTGCTCCATATTACCTGATTTAGGTACAATGAAGAAGGAGTCTTTATCCGGAAATAAACGGTAGGCTTCCATGAGCCATTTTAATTGAACCTGGCCATTAACCTCTTTTAATACAAATTCTTTTGTGCCTGATAAATCCCAACCATAACAAATTTTGCCAAAATGTTTACTACTCTTTGCTCCTTCATTCGGACTGGGACTAAAAGCAAACAATTTTTTGGGAAGAGATGGCGCGCCGAAAACCATAAATGGTTTATCAGTACCACGTCCTTCACTCAAAGTAGTTCCTTCAAAAAAACACGTGGAAGGATATAGGTAAATAGATTGAATGTCCGGAAGGTTTGGAGAGGGTTTTACAGGTAATTCATACATACTGTTATGATAGTATCCTTCATTTTTTATAATCTTCAAATAAAAGGAATTTTTTGCCGGCTCTTTTGATTTATCAAACTGTGCATATTTTTTATTTGATGCCTCATTCAACCATTTTTCTCCTGCGATCATTAGGGCATATTCTCCCATGGTCATACCGTACACGATAGGCACAGGCTGCATTCCGACAAATGATTTGTATTTTAAATCGAGCACCGGGCCATCTACATAAAACCCGTTCGGATTTGGCCTGTCCAGGATAATAAGTGGTTTATTATTTTCAAGAGCTGCCTCCATATATTCCTGTAAAGAGGAAATATAGGTGTAAAACCGAACGCCCACATCCTGGATATCAAATACTAAAATGTCAATATTTTTTAGATCCTCCGCGGAAGGTCGGCGCTTTGCGCCATAGAGTGAAACCACCGGAATACCAGTTTTTGTATCTGTATAATTTCCAACTTTTTCTCCGGCATCTGCTGTGCCCCTGAACCCATGTTCCGGCCCAAAGATCATGGCTATATTTATCCCTGATTTTTGTAAGGTATCAGCTAAATGTACACTTCCTACCATTGACGTTTGATTCGCAAAAAGACCTACTCGTTTCCCCTTCAATAATGGAATGTATTC
>JBBSSE010000119.1:0-7468 GCA_038242375.1 Chitinophagales bacterium | reverse complement strand
GATATCTTTTTTGCAAAAGGAGAAATTTCTTAGAATTGCCGGAAGGTTCTTAATGACTTCAGCAAAACCCATGAAAGCAAGATCCCTGTAATGCTTGACTAATGTGCCTCCGGCCTGCTCCATTTTATCGCCTCCCCAAAAGCGAATCTCAGCATTTGGATCTGTTTTTTTTAATTCTTTTATTAGATTACTTCCGTGAAGATCGCCGGAAGCTTCCCCGGCTATAATGTAGTATTTCATGAATAAAAAAGTATCCTTTTTTTAGGTGCGAAGTACGTTTGTTATTTTTAAAAATAATTAAAATTGTTCATTTTTGGTCTTTTAGATCATTTGCAAAAGATGCCAATTTAACGGTATAAGCATTCATTTATATTTTTTTAAAAATAAATTTGGATAAACTAAATAAATTAGTATTTTTGTTCTAAATAAATTAGTTTATTATGTCTCAAGCCGGTCAAAACTTAAAGTATTTACGCAAACTCCGCGGTTGGACGCAGGAGGAATTTGCCACTAAATTAGGAATCAAACGTTCCCTGATAGGAGCTTATGAAGAAGAAAGGGCAGATCCACGATTGGAAGTTTTAGAAATAGTGAGTGAAATTTTTAAACTTACCCTCGATGAATTGCTTTTGCAGGATCTGAGCCAAACCTCCGGTTCAAGTTACCTCGCAAAAAGGCGACAGATGAAAATGATGTCTGCTGAAAGGAACTTAATACATTTCGTTCCCATAAAAGCAGCAGCAGGTTATCTTGCGGGATATGGAGATTCAGAATTCATTGATGAACTCAATACATTTACTCTTCCCATGCTAACAGGTGGCAGTTACCGTGCTTTTGAAATAATGGGTGATAGTATGTTGCCTACCCCAAGTGGTAGTATTATAGTAGGGGAGAAAGTGGAAAATATTGAAGGAGTAAAAAATAATGGTGCTTATATAGTAGTGAGTAATAATGAGGGAATTGTTTATAAGCGGATCGTGAAAAATAATAAGAATAAAAGTAAACTCACCCTTGTAAGTGATAATCCTTCCTATCAGCCTTATCATGTACAGGCGGCGGATGTTCTGGAAGTGTGGCAGGCACAAGCTGTAATAAATAAAGTTACCCATCAGCAAAGGTGGGATGTGGATTCATTAGTGAACCTCGTAAGTAATTTACAGGACCAGGTATCCACACTTAAAAAGAAAATGAATTAATAATGTTTTATGTTTGTAACAGGTATTTTTAAATCATTTAAAATCATATGATTGCTAATAGTTGAAAAACCGGCTGGAATAAAAAGTCATCCATTCATAAACTAAATATTAAAGCTATGATCAAATTGCAAGTTATCGGGCATCTTGGAAAAGATTGCACAGTAAATGAAGTTAACGGAAAGAGTGTAATTAATTTCAATGTTGCGCATTCAGAAAGGTTCAAAGACGCGCAAGGCACCCAGGTGGAAAAAACAACATGGGTTAACTGTTCTTATTGGACAGACAGAACCGCTGTTGCTCCCTATCTTAAAAAAGGACAATTGATTTTTACAGAAGGTACGCCTGAAGTGGAGACTTATACAAATAAAGAGGGTCAACAAGCAGCCAATCTAAGATTGAGAGTTTCCAGTATTCAATTATTAGGAGGAAAAACAGATGATAACCAGGGTGCGAGTGGTCAGCAGCAGCAAAGTCACCAGTCTTCAGGTGGTCAGTCAGCGGGTAATCAGTCATCAGGTAATCATCATTCATCTGTTGCACAAACCTCTGCTACTGAAACTCATTCACAAGTGAGCGAGCCTGCAGATGATTTGCCTTTTTAAAATTATTTTGCGTTGTTTTACCAGGCGGCTTATAACGGGCCGCTTTTTTTATTTTAGCCATTTTTGAATAGTTCTGGAAGTTTTAAAAAATAATCATGGTCAAATAGCCGGGTTTTAGTTTGTTTTTGAACTTTTTAAGATATTTTAAAAGAAATCCTTATTTTTTAATACGTTTTTTAAATGATCCCTCTCTTTTTTGGAAAGATAATTTTATCATTTTCCTAACCCCATTCCAGCCTTCAACCGATAACTTTGCGACGCAAAAATATCTCATGAAAAGACTTTCTTACATAATTATCATGCTGTTTTTTTTTAATACAATTGCAAAGGCACAGGATTCTGTTTTTGTAATAAATGGGAAAATGGATAAAATAAAAACCGGCGTTATCTATCTGAATATTTATCAGAATAGCAAGACAGTCATGGATTCCGCGTTTATAAAAAACGGGCAATTTAAATTTACCGGAGCTGTTACGAAACCATATTTTGCTTCGCTAACAATGCCCGGAAGGAAAGATGATTTTTTCTCTTTTTATATTGAACCGGGTAAAATGCAAATTACAGGCAGGGCAAATGAATTGAAGAGACTTTCTATTAAAGACGGAGGATTGAACGCTGATGATAAAATGCTAAAAGATAGAATGCGTACAATCACTTTGTGGGAAGAAACGAATAGTAAGATCTTTGAAAAAGCATATAAAGAAAAGAATAAAGCTGTAATGGATAGCCTGGAGCTGGTAGATATTGATATTATGAAAGCAAAACGCCGGATAGTCGCAGACTTTGTAAAGGATAATCCTTCTTCCATGCGGGGAGCTATGGCTATTATGGAAAATTTTTCCTACTACGCAGAAGCTACGGATGTGGAGCCTTTGTATAATTTATTGAATGATAAAATAAAAAAATCACCAAAAGGGACAGAGGTAAAAACCATGCTGGATATTTATTCTAATGTTGCCATTGGAAAACATGCACCCGAGATTCATCAATTTACGCAGGATAGTAGCTCATTGAGTCTGTCCTCTTTAAAAGGGAAATATGTTTTGATTGATTTTTGGGCCAGTTGGTGTGGGCCATGCAGGCGTGAAAATCCAAACATTGTTCAGGCATATCAACAATTTAAAGATAAAGGTTTTACCGTTTTAGGTGTTTCTTACGATTCTAAAAAACCGAATTGGAAAAAAGCCATTGAAGATGACCATTTGGATTGGAACCAGGTTTCTACTTTGGATGGTTGGGCAAATAGCACCTCGAAGGAATATGGTATAAAAGCGATTCCATCGAATGTGTTGGTAGATAAAGATGGAATTATTATTGCAAAAAATATTTTCGGAAAAAAGCTTATTGAAAAATTGGAAGAGGTTTTGGGGGAATGAGTCGGTGAATGGTTAAATGGTTGAATGGCTAAATTGTTAAATGGCTAAATGGTTAAATTGTTAAATGGCTTTTAGCTTACAGCTGAAAGCTTAACGTCTAATACCCACTACCTAATACCCACCACCTACTACCCATTTTGCCTTCCAAATAAAGGTTTTGATTAATTGACGTTTAAGCGATAATTTTGCAACTCATTTTTGAAAATAAATAGGTGTAATACAGGATTTATTTTCAAAGCCTTAAAATTAAAATTTACTGATGAAAGAAATTGCATTCAGAGAGGCGTTGCGCGAAGCAATGCAGGAAGAAATGAGACGTGATGAAAATGTTTTTTTAATAGGTGAAGAGGTAGCAGAATACCAGGGTGCTTATAAAGTAAGCCAGGGAATGCTTCAGGAATTTGGAGCCAAGAGAGTGATCGATACACCTATTTCAGAACTTGGATTTACTGCCATAGCCGTAGGTGCAGCCCAGCACGGGTTACGTCCTATCGTTGAATATATGACCTGGAACTTTGCGAATTTAGCATTAGACCAAATATTAAATACAGCTTCAAAAATGCTGGCAATGAGTGGTGGCCAGGTTGGTTGCCCGATTGTTTTCCGTGGACCAAATGGTAGTGCCGGACAATTAGGCGCTCAGCACTCTACAGCTTATGAAGCGATGTATGCTAATATTCCGGGCCTTAAAGTGATTTCTGTAAGCAACCCCTACGATGCGAAAGGATTATTAAAAAGCGCTATCCGCGATAATGATCCGGTAGTTTTTATGGAAAGTGAAGTGATGTATGGCGATAAAATGGAAATTCCTACAGAAGAATACCTGATCCCGATCGGTAAGGCAAGAATAGCTCGTGAAGGAACTGATGTAACCGTGGTTTCTTTCAATAAAATGATGAAAGTAGCACTTTCTGCTGCCGATGAATTACAAAAAGAGGGTATCAGCGCAGAGGTGATCGATCTTAGAACTATCAGGCCACTTGACTGGCATACCATTCTCGAATCCGTTAAAAAAACAAACAGATTGGTTATTATAGAAGAACAATGGCCATTCGCTTCTGTATCTTCAGAAATAGCATACCGCATTCAAAAAGAAGGATTTGATTACCTTGATGCTCCAGTAAGAAGAATCACTTCCCTGGATGCACCAATGCACTATGCCCCAAATCTTGTGGCCCAGTACAATCCCGACGTTCCAAGAACAGTCAATTTGATTAAGGAAGTGATGTATCTTAAAAAGTAATGATTGTAAACCGGAAAGTTTACATCGCGATATTTTAACACAGCAGTTTTTCTGCTGAAAAATTTTATTTTATGAATATAGGAAGTTTCCATTATCCCCTGCCGATTAATGAACCGGTGCTCAATTATGCACCCGGAAGTAAAGAAAGAGAATTATTAAAAAAGGCTCTTACACGTATGAAAAGTGAGGTAGCTGACATTCCAATGTATATTGGAGGCGAGGAAGTACGCACAGGCAAAACGGTGGATATTTTTCCTCCTCACGAAAGAAATCATTTATTAGGGAAGTTTCATTCCGGTGATGCATCTCATGTAGAAAAAGCGATTGAAACCGCCTTGAAAGCAAGAGATAAATGGGCAAATACCAGTTGGGAAAACCGGGCAAATATATTTTTAAAAGCAGCAGATCTTTTGGCGACTAAATACCGTGCAGATATTGTAGGAACTACCATGCTTGCCCAAAGTAAAAATGCTTACCAGGGTGAAATTGATGCAGCATGCGAATTGATCGACTTTTTACGTTTTAATGTTCATTTTTTAAGTGATATTTATAATCAGCAGCCGATCAGCAGCCCCGGTATGAATAACAGAATGGAATACCGTGCTTTGGAAGGATTTGTTGTAGCGATTACTCCTTTTAACTTTACAGCGATTGGTGGAAATCTGCCAACGTCAGTTGCTATGTGTGGCAATGTGGTTGTATGGAAATGTGCTAATACACAAGCCTACAGTGCACAAATGTTTATGCGTATTCTGAAAGAAGCCGGTTTGCCGGATGGTGTCATTAACCTTGTGTTCGTTGATGGGCCTACTCTTGGCGATGTTTGTTTTAATCATAAAGAATTTGCCGGCATTCACTTTACCGGAAGTACCGGGGTATTCAATCAGATGTGGAAACACATTGGAGAGAATACAAAAATCTATAAATCATACCCAAGAATCGTAGGTGAGACCGGAGGAAAAGATTTTGTGTTGGCACATAAAAGTGCTGATGTAGATGTAGTGGTTACCGCACTCTGCCGTGGTGCTTTTGAGTACCAGGGTCAAAAATGTTCAGCTGCCTCGAGAGCATATCTTCCTTCTAACCTTGCAGATGAAATAAAAGAGAAACTGGTAACAGAAATTAAGTCCATGAAAGTGGGTTCTGTAGAAGATTTTACTTGTTTTGTAAATGCTGTCATAGATGAAAAAAGTTTTGATAAATTAGAAGGATATATTAAAAGCGCTGAATCGGCTCCTGACGCAAAAATATTAGTAGGCGGTAAATGCGATAAATCCAAAGGATATTTCATTGAGCCGACTGTTATTGAAGCTACGGATCCAAAATACGTTACAATGTGCGATGAATTATTCGGGCCTGTACTAACTATTTTTGTATATGATGCGGATAAGTTTGAAGAAACAATTGAATTATTAGATAGTACTTCCACGTATGCATTGACAGGAGCCATTCTTGCGCAAGACAGGTACGCTGTGGAATTAGCAACAAAAGGACTTACAAACAGTGCAGGAAACTTTTATATTAACGATAAACCAACCGGTGCGGTAGTAGGACAACAACCATTTGGCGGAGCCAGAAAAAGTGGTACGAATGATAAGGCCGGAAGTATATTAAATTTATATCGCTGGTTAAGTGCACGAACAATTAAGGAAACATTTGTTCCGGCAACTAATTACAGGTATCCGTTTATGCAGGAAAGCTAAAATAGTTGAATGGCTAAATTGTTAAATGGCTCGTGGCTGATAGCTCACGAGCTGTTAGCTGATTGCTTTGTTCACCTACAACCCAAAACCTACCGCCTACTACCTCAAACAAATGAACACCCTATTAAATAAATATCAACTTCAAATCACCATTGAACGTCTGGCTTACCAGGTGATCGAGAATTATAGTGATCTGTCGGAAGTTGTTTTAATAGGGATACAACCGAGAGGTATTTTTCTGGCAAATAAAATTTACGATCAATTAAAAAAGATCAGACCGGATGTGGAAATTCCTTACGGTCAGATGGATATCACTTTTTACCGGGATGATATCCGGTCAGAACTTCATGAAGCAAATCAGACTACGATTAATTTTTCCATTGAGGAGAAAAATGTGATTTTGGTTGACGATGTTCTTTATACGGGGCGGACGATTCGTGCCGCTCTTGATGCTATTCTATCTTTTGGGCGGCCTAAAAAGGTTGAACTGTGTGTCCTGATCAATCGCCGCTATAGCCGCCAATTGCCCATTCAACCTGATTATTGTGGCAAATCCATTGATTCTCTGATCTCTCAAAAAGTGAGAGTGGAATGGGATAAGGAAGAAGTGAATTTGTATTAGGTTTCATTTTAAGAAAACGATGGTTGGTGAGACACCAACCATGGGGAAGCCGCTGGAGTTGAGTTCGTCAACATTTACTATTTTGGCTTTTTGGCAAATAATTATTACCTATCCTTTCGTTTCGGAGGTGTTGTTCCAGCAAGGTTTTCCGATTTTAGGTTAATAAGGTTAAAGATTTTGCCGGAAACCACGATGTGTTTGAGTATTAATAACCTTCCATTTCGTAGCAAAAACCAATGCAGGAAACCGCTGATTTTGATGATTTACTATTAATTCTTAAAAAGATTCGGATACTTGTTATTGATAAATTAAGTACGTATATTCGTACTTAAATAAGTTTAGATTATGGAAGTTTTAAATTATACTGTATTCAGGAAGGAGTTGAAGTCATCTTTAGATAAAGTGAGTAATAACGAAGAAGTCATTATTGTTTCCAGAGGAAAGAATAAAAATGTAGTCTTAATTTCCTTGAATGAATATAATTCATTGAAAGAAACCATGTATTTGTTAAGTACTGAAAAGAACAGACAAAGATTACAAGAGTCAATAAATGAAATGGAAAAGGGACAATTTTCTTCACATTCTTTAATTGAAGAATAATGGAAATTGTGTGGCAGGAAAATGCCTGGGATGATTATTTATTCTGGCAAAAGAATGATAAGCAAAAGTTGAAAAGAATAAATCAATTGATCCGGGATTGCCAGAGAAATAAATTTGAGGGTATTG
>JBBSSE010000118.1:0-7483 GCA_038242375.1 Chitinophagales bacterium | reverse complement strand
TTCACTTAGAGCGGTCATACGTGGGAAGATCATGTATTCCACTTTTGAAGGATATTTCATGTATTCTGTCCATACATTTCCTTGCGCGCCTAGAATATGTTTTGACTGGGCAGCATCCAGTTTGGAAGGCATTGGGTCATATCCATACACTTTCTCCAGGGGAAGATAGCCGCCAATAACAACGCTGTCTTCATTTTTGGTTTGTGAATAATCGAAATAGACATACGTATTCGGCGTCATAATAACATCATGATTCTGTTCTGCTGCCAGTATTCCACCTGCTTCTCCCTGCCAGCTCATTACTGTTGCATTTGGTGCAAGTCCACCCTCTAATATTTCATCCCATCCAATGATCCTTCTGCCTTTACCGTTCAGGTATTTTTCTATTCTTTGTATGAAATAGCTTTGCAGACCGTGCTCATCTTTCAGTCCTTTTTCTTTAATTAATTTTTGCGCAAATTCTGATCTTTTCCAGTTTGCTTTTGGCGCTTCGTCACCACCAATATGAATATACTTTGATGGAAATAAAGCCAACACTTCATCCAACACATTTTCTAAAAAATTGAAGGTATATTCTGTCGGAGCAAAAATATCATCAAATACTCCGAAGGTTTGCTGAACCTGTTTTCCCTTCCTGCTTCCTGCCCAGGGAGTTTTAGCAGAAACATACGTGTCTTCATCCGGGAAGCAGCTCAATTGAGGATAAGCTGCTATAGCGGCGGAGGCATGTCCTGGCATTTCAATTTCAGGGATCACATTGATGTGCCTGTCCATCGCGTATTTTACAACATCTTTTACCTGCTCTTGTGTGTAAAATCCGCCGTAACGTTGATTGGTATTGCCTGTTCCGGGGTAGCTGCCGATGATTGTTCCGTTTCTGAATCCACCAACGGATGTCAACAAAGGGTATTTTTTAATTTCAATTCTCCAACCCTGGTCTTCGGTGAGGTGCCAATGGAAATTATTGAATTTATGATAGGCGAGGTAGTCTATATATTTTTTGATAAAATCCACATCAAAGAAATGACGGGCAACATCGAGGTGCATGCCGCGGTAATTAAAACGCGGGTAATCCTGGATTGAAACTGCTGGCACAGGGTAGGAAGAACTTATTTTTTCCGCAGGCAATAATTGTAATAATGTCTGTAACCCATAAAATAATCCTTCATTTCCACCTCCTGTAATAGTGATTTGCTTATCTGTTGATTGGAAATTATATCCATTCTTTCTATCCTTACCACTCACTTTTAAAATGATGGCATTCTCTTTACCGGCTTTCGCTTTTATTGGAAGGGTAAATCCATAAAGTTTCTTCAAGTAAAAATTAAGCATATCAGCCTCATGTTTCTCCGCTTTGCCGGCTATTAATATAGTTTTGTCCGTCAGGATAAATGTTCCTTTATTTACGGTCATTGAAACAGGTTCCGGCACCACAAATACTTCTTTTTGTTGGGCAAATATGGGCGAAGCACACAACAGTAATAATGCAAAAAGCACGTTTTTAATTTTCATTCGATATATATTTTTATAGTGAGTATTAGACTGGTGAAAATACGTCACTATTTTCTTATGGCAATAATCTAGTAATAGAGGTATAAGAAATTCTGAGCGCATTTACCTTTAATGAAAAAAATATTCTTTTAAGATGGAGAGAATTCTATCTTTTTACGGAAAAATTTTCTACATGATCCGGATCAGGCATGGTAATACCGTAAGTAACAAAAGATTCATGGTTTTCAGCTACTTAGGTTACACAAGTCCAATAAATGAAAAAGCTGTTATTATTTTAAACAACAGCTTTTTTATTAATTTTTTAAGGTGTAATAATTACTTTCATGGCTTTTTCTTTTCCTGCATTTCCGAATACCTCATAAGCCTTCATAATTTCAGATAGTTTGAAATGATGCGTAATCAATTTGTTCGGATCTATTTTTTCGGATAAAACTACTTTTAACAACATAGGGGTGGTGTTTGTATTTACCAGGCCTGTCCTTAAAGTGATGTTCCGTATCCAAAGATCCTGAATTTTAAGATCCACACTTTGGCCATGCACACCCACATTGGCTATATGACCACCCGGTCGGATAATGTTTTGACAAACATCGAAAGTCGCGGGATAACCAACAGCCTCGATTGCTACATCCACTCCGTCCTCCGTTTCAGACATGATCTTTTTTACAGGATCTTCTTTAGAAGAATCAATGATGTCGGTAGCTCCGAATTTTTTTGCCATTTCTAAACGGTTTGCATCTACATCAATCATGTAAATTTTTGCCGGAGAGTAGAATTGTGCTGTTAATAATACCGACATACCAATTGGGCCTGCACCCACAATAGCAATTGTATCTCCCGGTTTTACATTTCCATTGAGAACACCAATCTCATGTCCGGTAGGTAATATGTCGCTCAACATCACCAGTGCTTCTTCATCAGCTCCTTTTGGAACGTGGTGCAGACTGTTATCTGCATGTGGAATGCGCACATATTCAGCCTGTGTGCCATTGATAAGATGACCAAGGATCCAGCCGCCATCTTTACAATGAGAATACATTTGTTTTTTGCAATACTCGCAAGTGCCATCGGATGTAATGCAGGAAATGATTACATGCTCTCCTTTTTTAAACCCTCTGACACCGGTGCCTACAGATTCAATCACACCTACTCCTTCATGACCCAGGGTGGTGCCAGGTTTGCAGGAGGGAGTTTTGCCATGAAGTATGCCAAGGTCTGTTCCGCAGATTGTCGTTTTGAGAATTTTTACGATGGCATCTGTTGGTTTTTCAATAACTGGTTTCGGGATTTCCTTCAATTCAATTTTGCCGGGTCCGCCATAGACGAGCCCTTTCATGGTTTCTTTATTTGCTTTCATGTGCTTGTTTTTTAACGTTTATAGATTGTATTTTTTATTTTGATAAAACATATTTTAAACTTAATGCCACTCTAAAGAAAGATCTTTTTTGATCCGTTGAATGTAGACAGCTTTTACGAGGAAATCGGGCATGAAGATCACACGTTTGCCTGATTGTGCTCATCTGTATTTAGCCGCCGGAAATGTTTTATAAAGGTAACTTTGCAAGTTTTTAATAAAAATATTCCCTGGATCGTTTTGAAAAAAAATGATTTAGTTATGGATTGGTAAGAAAATTAAAGGGTATGTGATAAAAAGATCGGTCAATTATTTTTATTGTTTAACTTTCCCTGTTTCCTTTTATAATTATACAGACTGAAAGAAAAGGACTTGACTTTAAATACAGTTTCTGACCTCCCCGGTTGAAAAGGTAAGCATTCACTTGTTATGAAATAAATGTATCTCCTGGTATTATTTTTCTTAAATATGATCTGCTACAGATCTTATGTCGCTTTTTTTGCGCGGCCTTTCTTTTGTTTTAATCGTCTACTCCCGCGATGTTAAGAATGAGGCCTGTATTAGGTTTAGCCGTATTTTTAGTATGGTTTTTAAATAGATCAGTTCTTGGTTGTACGTAAAAAATGACACGATGAATTTTATAAGGATCATTTTTCTTCCTGTTTTTCATCATAAAATAGCCAGAACCGTCAATATACATTTGCACTATCAATTTACTAAAACTATAAATCAATAAAAATATATAATTATGAAATCAAAATTTAAAATCCAATTCAGAGGAATGTTTATCAGAACTCTAATGAGTTTTCTGCTGGTAGCCTCCGGATTAATGCTCACGACAGTTTATGCTCAAACAGCTTTCAAAACAACCACCGGTGAAATAATAGTAAATGGTTTGTCCAATGTGCATGACTGGGACATGAAAACGGAAACAGGTAATGTAAATGCACAGTTGGTGATGACCAATGGAGAACTTACAGGGATGAAAGCCCTGGATATGACCATGCTGGTTAAAAGTATGAAAAGCGGTCAATCCATTATGGATTCAAGAGCTCAAAAAGCGATGAAAGCAGATGCGAATCCCAATATCACTTACAAGCTTACGTCTGCTACTGTTACTTCCACTGCAAAAGGAAAATACGCCGTTAAAACCGAAGGGAATCTGACTATTTCAGGTGTTACCAAAGCTGTTTCAATGAATGTAAGCGGAGCTTTAAATGCTGATGGAAGCATTCAGATAATCGGCAACCATAAAATGAAAATGTCTGAATTTAAAATTCCACCTCCATCTTATATGCTGGGTGCAATGAAAGTTTACGACGACTTAACGATCTCATTTAATCTTAAATTAAAATAATCAAATCAATTAGAACCAAGAAAACGAATTATTAGAAATCACCAAAAAACGATCAAAGAAATTTTTTTTTTAAACTTTTTATTCTCATTATTATGAAACAATTAATCTTAAACAGCCTTAAAAGTTCATTGCTTTTAATGTTCTTTGCTCCTTTCGCCTCGAATGCCCAGATGGGCAAGGTGTCTAACCTAAGGCCTTACGACAAAAGCGGTATCAATGTGTTTGAAACCCCTAAACAAAATGACAAGACAGAATTTGATGGTCTTCAGGTTCGTTTCGGTGCCGGATTTACTCAGTCTTTCCAAAACCTGAAACATGAAAATAAAGCAACAATTCCTACAAATGAGCTTTACAAAATGACACCGGGATTCAATACAGCCAATGCGAATCTATTTATGGATGTGCAGTTGGCAGATGGAATCCGTTTGAACCTAACCAGTTATTTATCATCCCGCCACCACAATGAAACCTGGGTTAAAGGTGGGTACATTCAGTTTGATAAACTTCCTTTTAAAGGTCAATTCTGGGACAACCTGATGGAAATCGCAACTATTAAAGTTGGTCATATGGAGATCAACTACGGTGATGCGCACTTCAAAAGATCAGACGGAGGTCAAACCATTCAGAACCCATTTGTAGAAAACTACATCCTGGATGCTTTCACCACAGAAATCGGTGGAGAAGTTTACCTGCAGAAAAATGGCCTTATTGGAATGTTGGGTGTTTCCAACGGGATGATCAAAGGAAATATTGATGAACAGGCTCCAACAGCTAAAGATGATAATATTAAAAAAACGCCGTCTATTTATTTGAAAGGTGGATTTGACAAACAAGTTTCTGATTTGGTTCGGTTACGTTTAACAGGTTCTTACTATCATAATGGAAGCTCTGGTGGAAACACACTTTATGGTGGAGACCGTACCGGATCAAACTACTTCATGGCAATGGAAAAAGTTGGATCAACAGCTATGGCAAATGCTTTCTCTGGTCGTTTAAACCCTGGATTTTCTAAAAAAATAGATGCGGTTCAGCTAAATGCTTTTGCCAAAATCTCCGGCTTGGAATTAACCGGTAACTACGAAAATGCAAGTGGAAGATCAAAATCTGAAACTGACAACAGGAAAGTTTCTCAAATCGCAGTAGACGGTGTATATCGTTTCGGAAGTGATGAAAACTTATTCGTAGGCGTACGTTACAATACAGTAACAGCAAGATTGGCCGGAACAACAAGTGATATCGAAATGAATCGTTTGTCAGCAGGTGCTGGTTGGTTCCTTACTAAAAACATCTTATTGAAAGGTGAAATAGCAAGTCAAAAATACCTTGATTTTGCACAAACTGATTATCGCTATGGTGGTAAATTCAACGGATATGTAATACAAGCTGTTGTAGGATTTTAAGATTTCAGATTAAATAATCAGAAAGGCCCGGACTAATTTATTTTAGAACTGGCCTTTTTGGTTTATTTTAGGCTTCCAGAGTTTCACCAAATATGCTTAAAAAATATTTCAGTCTACTTTTATTTCTTTTCTTGCTTAATGCATCATTCCTTCCGTTTGGAAAAACCTCTCAAACAGAAAAAATGCGTTGGATATGTGTTGAGGGTGGATCTTTGCGCGTAAATGGAAGTACGAACGTAAATAAATTCAATTGTGATATTACGGGATACAGTAATCCCGATACGCTCATCGTTTACAAAACTGTTGCCGGTACTCAATTAGAAGGAACTGTAAGCCTGGATATCGGGCATTTTGATTGCCATAATCCCATTATGACAAGTGACCTCCGGAAGACCTTAAAAGTGAAAGAGTATCCATTTTTAAAGATCAGGTTTCTTAGTCTTAGTAAATTTCCGGGATTAAAACCCTTGCAGGAAGATGTAAAGGGATTGGTAGAGATCCAATTGGCAGGAGTGACCAAACGCTTTGATGTTGCATACAAAATTTCAATGGGACCAGACAAAATTATTCACCTTTTGGGAACGCGTAATGTGAATTTTACAGATTTCTCCATCGTGCCTCCACGGAAAATGGGCGGAATGATCAAGACAGATAACCAGCTTGCAATAGAATTTAAGCTTGATTTCAGGCAGTACGACTAATCGAAGGATTTAATTTTTCCAAAATCATTCCCGCAATTACTGCCTGGATAAAACCATAAAACAACCAACTAGAAACCATTGCTACCGTAATATCCATAGCACTGAAGGTGATCCACATTACGGGTAATAGAGCAATCAAAGCATATACTAATCCAAAATGAAGCGCCTTTATAATCAAAGGTCCGTGGAAAATACCTTTAAACTTTGCCCAAAACCAGGAAAGCGCCATGCTGATAATAAAGGCATGCATATAAAAAAGAATGTCGCGCTCCCCGTCAGAACTAAAAAGTGGGTTGTTATAATCTGTAAATAATGAAGGGAAAAATTGTACAGAAAGATAAAGTCCGCCATAGCTTATTATAAACAATACCACTCCGGTGATCAAACCCGGTATAATTACTTTTTTCATTTTATAATGTCGCGTTTACTTTTTGAAAAAAAAATAGTTGATGCCGGTAGCTTTCAGGTAAATTTATATAAAATGAACATTTTCTTTCATTTCCTTTTTCTAAAAAAATGTCCTGGTAAGTAGGGCTTTATTTTGATGTCTTTTTAAAAAGTCTAAATTAAACTATTTTTATTCATTTGGAAAGATTCTATCTGTCTTGTTTTGGCTGAATTATTCTGGTATTGGTAATTGCAAATTTGTTTTTAAAATAGTGTGGCAGATTAAAATCTTGTGACTGTCAAGAGAAAAAGGGCTAAGTAAAATAGTATACTCAGCAAAGAGAAAATTAGTGAGTTTTCACGTTAAATTAATTCAAGGTTTCGACATTAAGCAAAATACCAAAATGATATCGCGTAGCCGTACAAATTAGCGTTTTGATCTTTAACTCCGTAGGAGTGGCATATCAGTAGAATACAATAATAAGAAAAAATGGTAGCTCCGTAGGAGCGATATGCCAGGTGTAGTAGATCAAGATTTTTTTATTATAGTTCTGCATCTCTTTACGATAACATTTCGCTCCTATGGAGCTTGGTAAGCGAAATAATTTGTTGTTTCTATTACTAACATGCCGCTCCTAAGGAGCTGAAATAGAAATCTCATTGGAAATTAAGCTGACTGGCTTATAAGTGTTTCATTAGTTTCCAGAATTAAAAAGAGGTAAATGTCAGGTCGTTTCTTTTTAATCCTGTAAGAGCTAAGCCCGTAGTTTTT
>JBBSSE010000117.1:0-7505 GCA_038242375.1 Chitinophagales bacterium | reverse complement strand
TGTTCCGGTGGAGTTCAGTTTAGTGCCTGGCTGTGGATAAAGCGGGGATTTGCGCATAGTGATATATTCTTTATCTGATCCTACAGGGCCACTTTTTGGTAAATCAGAGGTCATATCTACACCCATGCTGCGGGTAACTGTCCCATCTGTATTTTCGCGGCTTGGAACTAGTAAGTTCAAACGCGGATCGGTCATATTGCTCGTTCCTGTAGGCGCGTTGGTATAATTATTCGTGATATAATCCACATATAATTTTGTGACTCTTGAAGCACTGTTATTTTGATATTGCAAGGAAGACTGAGCAGTACTGGAAACATCCGCGCCTTCGTCTATATACTGCATGATTGTACTCTGATCATCCGTTTGTGGAGCTTTGGACAATGCATCCAAAACCTTAGCCGGATCATATGAAGATTGCTTACTGTGATGAATGTAAATCCGTGCTTTTAATCCATTTGCCAACCTGATCCATTTGTCCACATTTCCCTTGTTCAAAATATCTCCAACTGCAAGAGAAGCAGCTTTTATATCCTGGGTTTTATTCAATTCAGCGATTCCTTCATCCAGCAGAGCAATTGCTTTTTCTTCGATGTAAGAACCATCATCAAATTTGGGTGTAATAGTAGCCGCATCGTCAAACTCATCATAAGGCAACATGCCATAAAAATCTGCAAGGTATATAAATCCCCAGGCTTTAATGATCTTGGATGCACCTATATAATGATAAGCGCCTACCTTTTCAGCCGCATCAATTGTTGGCTGAATATTCACGGCAGTGTTTACATACCAGGATTGCCATGGCCAGTTGGCACTTGATGCATTGGAGTACCATCTTGTGAGATTCCAGTTATTGTTTACCGCATAGGTCACAGCGAGTTGCTGAGTAACAAATGCTGCCCGTGTACCGGCACTTTCATACCCATCCACATATTGGGCGAGCATTGCCGGAAGCCTTTGCTCCGCTTTGGGCACAGTTGAGTTAGCACTGTTCGGATTATCATTTATATCCAGCCATTTCTTACATGAAAGAAAGACAAGAGACATTGTCAGTAAAAAAAGTATTTTTTTCATTTCCGGATAATTTTAAAATTTAAGATTTAAACCAATGGAGAAACCAGCGGTGGCTGGTACACCTGCATAATCGATCCCTACAGAACCGGAACCTATAACACCCGCACCTGCTGCACTTGTTTCCGGATCCATACCCGTGTAATTAGTTAACAAAATAAGATTGGTACCATTCAGTGTAACAGAAGCATCTTTCAGGAACTTGGTTTTATTCATCAGTTCCTTCGGAAGATTGTAGGACAGGGATACAGAACGTAACCGCGTCCAGTTTACTTTTTCAATAAAGAACGGAGCATTATTCAGGTAAGTATCCAGGTAGTATTTTTCTGACATAACCACTTCTTTGGTCACTGCCTCATATTTAGACGATGTTGGGTTTAAAGCCATACCGGTAAAGGTGGTGGTTTGTCCCCTATTCTCCGTTCTTTCACTTAAACCATAGGCTGTAAGTAAGTAATCAGTGCCGTTATAAACATCCCCGCCTAAACGGAAATCGATCAGGAAAGACAGATTCCAGTTTTTATAACTCAGGTTGTTGTTTAATCCGGCAATCATATCCGGCTCCCTGTTACCTACAGGCGTTGTTGCCTGGGTAGAAGTAAGCGGATAACCGGTGTTCCAGTTCAATAATAAATTGCCGGCTGAATCTGTCTGCCATTTAGTACCACTCAATCCCATAAAATTGCCCCCGTTAAAAGAAGCTGCTTTTGCATTTCCTACCTGTACATCTGTTACATAAAGAATGGGTAAAGCCCCAGGTAATGATTTTACAACACCTTTATTATGAGACAAATTCAACATTACATCCCAGCGAAAATTATTCGTCCGTACAGGCGTAGCGTTTATTGTTACTTCAATTCCTTTATTCACGATCTCACCGGTATTTACATAACTCAAAATATATCCTGTAGCATTACTTACCCGTGGCTGCAGAATCTGATCCGTACTTTTATTCTCATAATAGGTTACATCCAGGCCAAGTCTTCCTGAAAGGAATCTTAGATCCGTTCCGAATTCGAGGGAGGTGGTTGTTTCAGGTTTCAACTGATTATTTCCTCTTGTCCAGAAATTACGGAAACCTCCGCCAATGGTAACCTCAGGCCCAAACAAATAGGTATTTGTCTGGTAAGCTGGTGCATCCTTACCTACCTGAGCCCATGATGCGCGCACTTTACCAAACGATAGAATTCCTTTATTTTTCATTAACTCTGTAAATACGAGACTACCACTTACAGAAGGGTAAAAGAAGGATTGATTTTGTTCAGGAAGAGTAGAAGAAAAATCATTTCTACCTGTTATGCCCAAATAAACAATGTCTTTATATGATAATCTCAGATCTCCATAAATACCCATTAACCTTTTACGGGTAATAGCCTGTGAAAGATATTGGTTATCCTTATCTGCATTATTAATTGAAATAAATTCAGGAATCACAAACTTCTCTGCACGGATAGAGTTTGCTTTCACCCAGGTATCTTCAGATGTAGTTCCCAAAGTCAGATTCACGTTCCAATCTTCTTTAAAGGTTTTATCAAAATTGAGCATCAGGTTGGAATTAATATAATTATAATTCCTGTCCGTCTCTGAAAGCATTCCTTGTTGCCATGCTTCTTTTACACTACTGCCGGGATAGGTTAAACTATTAAACTGTGATAAATAATTATCTACGCCCAAACGATAGGTGGCACTGAACCAATCTGTAATTTTTATAGTTGTATAAATATTACCAATTACCCTCGTGGTCTTATCTTTTTGAGGATTTCTGTTTACCAGCCAATATGGATTATCTGTATCAGCATCCAGAAGAAGATCCGGTAATAAACGATGTTTCGTTCCGTCAGGATTTAACCAGTTTTTCATATCATCATTTCTTGGCCAGGCAATGATACTTTCCATATAACCACTACCCTGTGATCCCCAAAGGCCGCTCCCTGTCAGGGTTTTCCTGGTGTTACTTTCAGCATAACTTGCGTTCACCCCAAACGTAATGATGCCTACTTTTTGCTCGCCATTAAAACGCATGGTACTTCTTTTAAAACTGGTAGTAGGTACAATACCGGACTGATCAAGATTTGAGGCAGAGAGGTAAAAATTACCGGTTTCTGATCCACCGGAAACACTTAAATTATTATCATACGCATGAGCTGTTTCAAAAAAGTCGCCCATGTTGTCATAAATTTTTTCGCCGGAGGTAAATTTATCTCCCCATGATCTGCTTGTCTGGTCTGTAAACGTACCTGAATAATAAGATCCCTGCTTGTAAGTACTTTGTTGCTTCGGAAGTTTATTGACCCAATTGGTATTATATCTTGAACTAAGTGCAATGGAAACTTTGCCTGGCTGTCCTTTTTTTGTAGTGATAATAATTGCTCCGGCTGCTGCCCGCAAGCCGTAAAGAGCTGCTGCTGCAGGTCCTTTCAAAACCGAAATGGATTCAATATCTTCCGGGTTTATATCCATAGCCCTGTTGCCATTAGTGGTAGAAATATTTGTGGATCCATCAAAGGCACTGTTATCACCCTGACCTGTGGAATTATCCATCGGCATACCATCAATAATAAACAGAGGCTGATTGTCTCTTTCGAGAGAGGTACCTCCACGAATAATAATGGAAGACGATGCTCCGGGTGCACCACCGGAATTGGTTACGTTTACGCCGGCAATTTTACCATTCAATGAATTGATCAGGTTGGCATCTTTATTTTTAAGAAGCTCATCCGATTTAATGTCCTGAACAGAAAATCCGAGGGCTTTCTTTTCGCGTTTTATGCCCATAGCAGTTACAACCACTTCTGCCAATTCTCCTTCAGTGGCTTGTAAAGTGATGGTGATAGAAGAAGCGCTTCCAACGGTTACTTCTTTAGAAGAATAACCAACGGCACTCACAGTTAGTTTATCTCCAACAGAAGCCGAGATTGCGAATTGGCCTTCAGAATTGGTTTGGGTGCCCTTCGTTGAGTTTTTTACAACGACAGATGCACCTGCCACAGGTACATTGTCCTGCGAAATAACCGTTCCGGTTATCTCTTTTTGCTGCGCGAATGCAAAGGATGTCATTTGCAAAAGCAGCAAGGCAAGAAAAGATGTTAATAGTTTACTCATAGCATTCCTTGTTTTATAATTTAGATTAGATTGATATTTGCTTTAGACAACCATTCTATTGAATATGCTGCATTAAAGCGATTTGAATGATTAACGGTCTATAGGAATGATAACGGAAAAGGGGGTACGAAGTTAGGAGTTTAGAGTTTCTTAGTTCAGAGTTTCTTAGTTCAGAGTTTGGAGTTCGTAGTTCATAGTTCGTAGTTCGTAGTTCATAGTTCATAGTTCATAGTTCGTAGTTTATAGTTTAGTTGCGCAACTTTAATTTAATTCGAGCAGTGTCTTAATTCAGTTGTTCGGTAGGCACCTCGCAACGACGAAATGAATATTAGAGATTTTTTCGAAAAAGGCAGGTTTGATTCACAATTTTTAGAGCAGTGAATTGAGGAAGATTTTCATTCAACGCGCTGCATTCAACGTCAAACAATCAACATCGCAGATATTCAACGCGCAGCATTCAACGTGAAACATTCAACGCGAAGCATTCAACATGAAACATTCAACATCGCAGATATTCAACACACAGCATTCAACGTGAAACATTCAACGTGAAACATTCAACATCGCAGATATTCAACGCGCAGCATTCAACGCCGAAGGCATTCGTAGCATCCTATTCATCCTCTATTTTCAATCCGGAATCAAATACATTGGCGATGTCTTTTGATTGGTAGATGATGGGATTGTATTTATTTCCTAAAACAATGATCGTTACAGAATCCTGGATCATGCGGATAAAAACGGTATTATTTCCGTGCCACCAGCCATTATGGTAAATGACTTTTTTCCCATCCGGATATACATTCATTCTCCAACCTAAACCATAATTTCTTACACCAGCTTTTTCATTACTGTAGGGGGTAAACGCCTCATCAAAAGTAGCTTTGGAAAAAAGTTTGTTTGTATACAATGCCTGATCCCATTTTAGTAAATCTGATGGCGTACTGTAAATATTTTTATCGCCGAAATTGGTATCTAAAAAGGTATAGGGTTCCTGTCTGCCGCGGGCATCATAACTTGGCATGGCAGAGGCACTGTCTTTTACCATGGAAAAAACATATGTGTCATCCATGTGCAGAGGAGTAAAAAAGGTCTTCTGAAGAAAATCGGCATAAGGCATGTTTGACGTCTTTTCTATGATGAGAGCAAGCAATACATAATTGGTGTTGCAATAAGAAAAATGGGTATTGGGACGTCCGGTACCGGGTGGTGCAAATTCAATGAGGTAATCAAGTACATCCTGGTCAGAGCAGTATTGCTTTTTATTCCAACCAAGATTTTCCATAAAGTGCGTATAATTCGGCAGGCCACTTCGGTGATTAAGAAGTTCCCTTACAGTAATATCCTTGTATGGGAGTGCCGGAAAGAACTTTTGCAAACTATCACTGAGAGATAGTTTATTCATTTCCACAAGCTTCAAGGTAGCCATAGCTGTGAAAGTTTTTGAAACCGAAGCAAGATGAAAAGCACTGTGTTTTGTGAGTGGCTCTTTTGTTTTTAAATTGAAATATCCATGATATGCTTCAAAAATAACCCGGCCTTCTTTCGCTACTAAAATGCCTCCGTTAAAACCTCTTTTGACTAATTTTTGTTCATAATATTCCTGAACACCATCGTGATATCTTTTAAAATCTTCCGGAGAAATATCTCCAACCGGGGGGGCAATAATTACCGATGAATCGGCTTTTGGAGGTTTCACTTTCTTAGCAGAAGACCCACAACCAAAGACCAAAACTGACAGAAAAAAAACAGAAAATATGAACGAAAGAAACTTCATTAAAAATATTGTTCAAGGATTTACAGACTATATTTGCAATAATACACCACAAATTTTATATGGCAGAGAAAAAAACCACCAGTTTTCCTAAGGAAAAAATAAATATTCTATTTTTAGAAAACATTAGTAAAAGTGCTCTTACGAAATTCGAAGAGGCGGGATACACCTCGATAAAGCAGATTCCGGGAGCTTTAAGTGAAGAAGATCTTATCCAGCAGATAAAAAATGTGCATATATTAGGCATTCGTTCCAAATCGAAGATCGGCAACGAAGTATTGGAGAATGCGACTAAGTTGCAGGCCATCGGATGCTTCTGCATAGGCACGAACCAGGTGGATTTAAATACGGCCACAAAAAAAGGGATCGCTGTCTTTAATGCACCTTATTCCAACACCCGTTCTGTCGCGGAATTGGTTATCGCTTCCTCAATTATGTTGATCCGGAAAATACCGGATAAAAACAAAGCGGCTCATGAAGGTATCTGGATGAAAGATGCTAAAGGAAGCCATGAACTGAGGGGGAAAACGCTTGGAATAGTTGGTTACGGAAATATCGGTTCACAGGTGAGTGTACTGGCGGAAGCTTTGGGAATGAAAGTTATTTTTTATGATGCTGAAACAAAAATGCCCTTAGGGAATGCAGAGGATAAGAAAACGCTGAAAGAATTAATGAGATCCGCTGATATTATTACTCTTCATGTGCCGGATCTACCCACTACAAGGAATATAATAAATGCAAATACACTTAAGAATTGTAAAAATACTTCTATCCTCATAAATTATGCACGTGGTGAGGTTGTGGATCTTAATGCCTTAAAAAAGGCGCTTGAAAAAGGAGAAATTGCAGGGGCTGCAATCGATGTATTTCCGGAGGAACCTGAAAAGAATGGCGATAAATTTCACACTGTTCTCCAGGGATTAAGTAATGTAATCCTGACGCCGCATGTAGGAGGATCTACGGAAGAAGCCCAACATAATATAGGAGAAGATGTGAGTAATAAATTATTCAATTACCTGGAAAAAGGTATTTCAACCGGGTCACATACTATCCCACCGCTAAGTCTGCCTTTACAGGAAAACACACACAGGATTCTGCATATACACGCGAACGTTCCCGGGGTATTGTCAGAAATCAACACGTTACTTTCTGAACATAAAATAAATATTGTGGGCCAGTACCTGAAAACCAATGAAAGTATTGGTTACGTGGTACTGGATATAGAAAAGAAACTTTCGAAAGAAGCTATTTCTTTATTAAAAAATGTGAAAGAAACCATTAAGGCCCGATTATTATATTGATCGCTTTCATGTTCTAATTTCATAATCAAAAAGAGCATTTCAGAAGATTTCCTGAAAGAATTTTCAAGAAAATAATAATTGCCTGCACAGGAATCTTTTTTACTCCGAACTCTTTATTTCGCTTGTTAAAAAGAATAACACGAAAGGTGAATATTAGGTTAATACAATAGACAAAAAAAAGAGAAAAATAAAGTCAGCTTTTCGCATAAACCGAGAACGATATATTTCGCGAATTATATATTTCCCGAGCAACCTAATCG
>JBBSSE010000116.1:0-7535 GCA_038242375.1 Chitinophagales bacterium | reverse complement strand
TTACTTAAAACAATTAACAAAGAATCACTTATCCATACGCCCACCACAAAGCTAAACCCACCGGATTTGCCGCTATTTATACTATGCTTAATTATTGTAAAAATCACAGGACCTACTGACAAAGCCAGTAACAGTCCCATTGCAAGACCTTTTAGTATTGCTTCTAAAGCAGATATCATTAAGGAAATATAATTTAATTTTTATAAATAGTTCTAAAAAAAACAGGCTCTTTTTCAAAATTCCTATTCATTTAATATCTGTTTTTCTTTTAAAAAACTCTGCCAATCTTCCAATATCTTCCCTTTTAATACGCGTGGAAATTTATGTTGCCCTCCTACTTTACCTTTTGACTTCATGAAATCCATAAAGGTTTCTTCACTCAATACATCCACAAATACCTCTTTTAAGGCGTGCTTTCTTTCCACTTCATAATCGTCATTTAATTCCTTTAATTTCTCATCAAGTTTAGAAGCCAGTAATTTTGAATCTACTTTGTCATTTGTAGCAACATACCAGTGATGAGCAAAAAATGTCCCATGTGGAACACCGGCCACTGTAAATTCTCCAATGGATATATTCAGTTCTTCACTCACAAGGTTAATGGCTTTGTTCATGTTATCCACACTTAAATGTTCGCCCACTAAACTTAAAAAATGTTTGGTGCGCCCCGTAATGATGATTTCCGATTTATCTAAATCCACAAACTGAATCGTATCGCCAATCAAATAACGCCAGGTACCTGCATTTGTGCTGATAAGAAGTGCGTAATTTTTATTCAATTCCACTTCATGTATCAATAAAGCATTCGGATTTTCGACCATGTTTCCATTCATATCAAAATTATTGTGATCGAACGGAACAAACTCAAAAAAAATATTATTATTTAAAGCAAGTTTTAATCCTTTAGCATTTTGCCGGCTTTGATAAGCCAAAAATCCTTCACTGGCCAGGTAGGTTTCAATAAAGGTGATTGGTTTTCCTAACAACCTGTTGAAACCTTTTTTATAAGGCTCAAGCGCTACACCACCATGCACATAAAAGGCAAGATTCGGCCATATCTCATGAATGTTCTTTACATTATAGCGGGCTATTATTTTTTCCATGCAAAGTTGCACCCAGGCTGGCACGCCTACAAGAAAGGCAATATCCCATTCAGGTGCCTTTTCAACAATTTCTTCCAACTTTTTAGACCAATCCTGTTCTTTGGCAATTTTACGTCCGGGCTTGTACATTCCCTGGAACCAAAATGGAATATTCTTAGCCTGAATACCGCTAAGATCTCCGGCATAATAAGTAGATGTTTTTGTTAATTGGGTACTTCCGCCCAGCATCAGCCATCCTTTTCCTACATATTGTTTGGGCACATGATTATAAGACGCAAGACTAAGGAGTTGCCTGAAACTGGTGAGGGTATTTGCTTTTATTAATTCTTTTGTAATAGGGATATATTTGCTTGCAGCTTCACTTGTGCCACTACTAAGGGCAAAAAACTTAATTGGACCTGGCCAGCATACATCCCGCTTTCCATCCAAAGCACGATACCACCATTCACTAAATATTTTATCGTAATCGTAAGTAGGAACAAGTTTTTGAAATGCTTTACCGCAATGGCGGCTCATGAGAATTTCATCGAAGAGAAATTTTTGTCCAAATTCAGTAAACCTGGCCCTCTTAATCAGTTTTTCCAATACCCTCAACTGTTGTCGCTTGGGTGAAGTACTCTTTTGAATTCTTAAGGCTTTTGCAAATGATTTTGGAAGTCTGATGTCGATAAAGGCCATTCAAATGAAAATTGATAACAGCAACAAATTTAATGAAGTTTACGTAGAAGCACTTAAAATTAAAAATAGGCAGGATTCACCGGATTTTAAGAAAATATCCCTTTTTGACTATATGCTTTTAGAAGTTTCGATTTGCGGCAAACAGAATCATTTCTTTCTTTTATGAGCGTAAAAAACCTTCCCGGTTAAGACTTTAAATAAAGATATTGCTATCCTTTTACTGATCCCTCTAATAAAAAATATAACTAACCTAATTTATTTTCTGTAATTTTATAAAATTATGCACTGAATTTATTTGCATTAATTCTTTTTTGATATTATTTACCACCATCTAAATCACTAAACCACGTTTTTTCATGTATAATCACATTTGGAGAAAGTACCTGCCTATTATAAAAATCCTTCTAAAGAAATCCAGAACCGAAGATCAGGTGTTAATGCTTAACAGGGTTGATTTTGAAAAAGCCGGAACCGGAAGAAAAGCCGGGTATAAATTCACGATTGAATTCACAGATGGCAAGGTAGGAAATGTGATCAGCGGATCGCCTTTGGCAATGAATCTTGCGGAAGTGATCCTTGAAGATCAGGCTGCAAAAGATATCCTGATAGAAAACAATTTTGAAGTAAGCTTAAGCACCAAATTTCAATTAACGATTAAATGCGTTGATAATGCTGAAAAATAATTGTTCGGAAAAAATTATTCAAGCAACCATAAAATTTAAAAAGGGGATTTACAAATGATATTCATTTCGTAAAACCCCTTTCTTTATATAATGTATTCTCCGAGGTCAAAGCTTAGAAACGGAAACCAATGCTGATTCCGGCTCTTAACCCGGCCCAGGGACCATCTACCTTCACTTCTGCTCCATTTGCATCTACTTTACTTTTAAATTTTACAAAAGGAATATCATCAAGATCAGCTAATTGAGTTCTTAATTCATCCTGCTCTTCGGTTGTCAAATTTTTCTTACCGATGATATTTCCTGTTGCCTTTCCGAAATGTGGACCTACAATAGACCAATCAAGATAAATCTGCTTGCTGAGTTTCCATTGCGCCCCAAACAAAATTCCACCGGCAATCGTGCTTAGATTCCCCTCGAGATCAATCCGCTCAGAGGTAGCTTGATTATTCATATCTTCTCCATCCAGAACGAAGGGAAGGTTTACATTAAATGTGGCATACCTCGCAAAAGGTGCAATATAAAATCCTCTGAAAACTTCTTTCCCCAAATAAAAACGCACTTCAGGAATGAGCGCAAAATTTCCCAGGCGAAAATTATAAAGTTGCTCTGTGATGTGATCATCTGCATTATCTGATTTAGTCAATTCTTTAACGAGTGATTTAAAAGGAATCGTTCCTTCCGGCATATAGCGCACGCCCATTCCAACGGTTATTTTTCTTGCGACCGCTCTCTCATATTGGAAAGAGTAATTTTTTAAAGCCAGAGAGGTTAGATTGATTTTGATTAAATTTTTAGCGGGAATATTTTCTTTAATTTCCATGGACTGACCTTCCGTTTCCTGAGCAACAGCATCGGTGGCATTAAATAATGAAAAAGCCAGAATAATCAAAATAAGATTCTTTCTCATAAATAGTTTTTTTTAATGAAGCGTTGATATATCCCATATATATTCAAATAAGATACAAATAAAATAGAAATCTAATAACGCACAATAGAAAAAAATATTATTAAGACCGGGACGAAAAGAGAAAAAGAGAACTTGCCAAGGTCAGTAATTGAAAATTACCTAAAAAGAAAAGATAAATAAGAGTCAATGTTTAATTAAAAAGGACTTTTTTCAGTTTGTTTCGTGTATCCGTACGCGCAATGCCGGCAGCCATTGCCACAGCAACTTCCTTTAAGCAGATGGTAAAGTTCTGTAAATACCCACATATTCCCTTCTTTATAAAAATGAACCCCTTCAATAAATTCGTTTTTTTGGGTGGGGAAAGAATGAGACTTCGATGCTGCCACTTTCCTGTTTATTATTTCCAGGCATGTGTTGCACAAACAATCAAAATAGGTTTTCGTCAGGAAATTCCTGGTTTCAGGACTTAATTCAACGGATGAACAGGGGCATTTCTCTATGTCCTGATTGTTGCAAAAAATCTCAATTTTACAGATACTGCAGTTTTTTATGGATGCTTTTTCTTTCATTTTACAACAGGTAATAAATCGAAAAACCAAAATCCAATATTGTCAGCCTGAGCTTTATCATCAGTACTCTCCGGATCTTTTGGAGCTTTATATTCTTTGTAAACAATTTCTCCTTTAGAAAAATCAACAGCTTCTTTAAAAATGGGTCCGTCGAAACAAAAGGTATGGAATTCTCCATTTTCGCCACAAGGATCAACTCCCCGAGGAAGGTCTTTTAAAAAGTCTTTGTCGAGAAGCCGGCCACAAAATGATTCATCCAACAATGTAGAATTAATGCTAACCACAATTGCTTTAAATCCCAGCTCAAGAAACTGGTTCACGACTTCTAAGGTATTTCTTTTCCATAAAGGAAAAACGCCCTCTATATTGACAAGCGCTAATTGTTTTTCCCTGTATTCTTTTACATCCTCCAGTAAAATGTCCCCAAAACCTGCATATTCATAATTTTCTTTCTGAAGAGATTGAAGCTGATCATTCATGATGGAATTGTAGGATTCCATGGAAAGTACTTCCGGCAAATCAATAATTTTATACGGAATTCCAATTTTTTCAAATTGATTTAATAATAACGCTCTTCGAACGCCATGCATACTAATTCTATCCTGGGGTAGATTGATAGTTGTAAATAAGAGATCCACATTAAAACGCGCATCATTTATTAAAGAATATAACGCAAGAGCAGAATCCTTTCCACTGCTCCAGTTAAAATATAATTTCTTGTCTGCCATCAGATATTTTATTGAAAAAATTTAAGTTTGAAAACAGGATCTGGTCAGAGATTAGTCTTTAATTCCAAAAGAAATGATTTTATTTTTTCCAGTGATTCTATCAATTCCTGTTTTTCACCGGCGACCTTATTATTTTTCAGAAACTCCCGGGCACCTGCCAGTGTATATTTTCTTTCGCGGAGCAAATGATAAATGATCTTGAGATTTTTGACATCTTCCGGACGGAAAAAACGATCTCCTTTCTTATTTTTCTTCGGTTTTAAAATAGGAAACTCATTCGACCAATAGCGGATGAGGGAAATATTTTCATTGAACATAGCCGCCACATCGCCAATGGCATAATATTGTTTTTGAAATAAAACTTCATCTTCCGGAACGGATAATTCTCCTGCAGAAGCAGAGAATTCCTTTATACTTTTTCGTCCGCGTTTTGATTTGGGTGCAATAGCCTCCTCAACTGATTTCCTGCTCCGTTCAGCGGGAGAAAACCCATCATCAAAATCAAAATTTATTTGAGATAAAGCCATAATTAATCCAGACTTTTTGCGCTTCCGGTAGAAGCAATTTTCAATATCCGGTCAAACTGTTCCGGGGAAAGATCATTATAAAAGAAATAAACAGGATTAACTTCCCGTCCATTTACATGTACTTCATAATGGCAATGCGGACCAGTACTTTTCCCGGTACTTCCTACCCAGCCGATCACTTCTCCACGCTTTACTATTTGACCAGCCTTTACTTTTATTTTCGACATGTGTCCAAACAAAGTCTGATATCCATACCCATTGTTTATGATCACATGATTACCATAACCACCCTGGTCAAAACTGGCAGCTGATACTCTTCCATTACCTGTCGCATAGATGGGAGTACCCTGCGGCGCTGTAAAATCAAGCCCTTTATGCATTTTTGGTGTGCCATAAATCGGGTCAATCCGCAGGCCATAACCGGAAGCTACCCTATTCAAATCCTTATTGCTTACTGGTTGAATGGCCGGAATAGAAGCGAGTTTTTCTTCCTGGTTCTTTATTAATTTTTCAATGGAATTATAACTTGCGTACTGATAATTAATCCGTGCATTTATATTATTTAACGTTGATGCAAGTTCATTTCCAAGCTCTTCATCATTGAGGGCGGCTACTTTTTCAAATTCCACTTTTTCTTCTGTCAATTTCGCTCTGGCACTGTCTGGTAATGGATTTGCCTCAAAAATAGACCGGTAAACATCATTATCTCTTTTTTCAAGAGAAGCCATTTCAGTTTCCAGTTTTTCTGTTTGCGATACCAGTCCTTCATAATTCTGGCGCATTTTCTCATATTTCAAATCCGCCAATTTTAATTGCGGCGATGGTATAAAGCGGAAGGCCACAAAAACAATGGCAAAAGCAATAAAAACAGATACGACAATAAACACGAAAAAGCGCAATAGCTTAACCCGTAAGGGGACAACTATTTTCTCATAACGCAGATTATGCGTATCATAATAATATTTAATTTTTTTCATCTTGAAAAATAATACCCGAATCTACAGAATTGTTTAATTAAATGTGTTGTTTGTAAATGCGGCTAAACAAAATACCTTTGCCAACATTGATTTTTAACCAGGCTCACAAAGATAACCTCTTAAAGGTCTAAATCCATCTTAAAATTAGCGTTCAGATATGATGACAAGTGCGGAAATAAGGCAGCAGTTTCTTGATTTTTTTAAAGAGAAAGGCCACACCATCGTGCCTTCGGCTCCTTTGGTAATAAAAAATGACCCTACCCTGCTTTTTACCAATGCGGGAATGAATCAATTTAAGGATTACTTTTTAGGCAACAAACCGGCCCCACATGCACGTGTAGCGGATACGCAAAAATGTCTGCGGGTGAGTGGCAAGCATAATGATCTGGAAGAAGTAGGCGTAGATACGTATCACCACACCATGTTCGAAATGCTGGGTAACTGGAGTTTTGGAAATTCAGAAGGGGAAATAAAACCATATTTTAAAGAAGAAGCCATTGAATGGAGTTGGGAATTGCTGACTAAAATATTCAAAATACCGGTAGATACTATTTACGTGTCCATTTTTGAAGGAGATGAAAAGGAAGGATTGGAAAAAGATCATGAGTCATTTGAATTTTGGAAAAAGTGGGTACCTGAAGAACGGATCATCCTCGGTAGTAAAAAAGATAATTTTTGGGAAATGGGTGAAACCGGCCCTTGCGGTCCCTGCACAGAAATACATGTAGATTGCCGGAGCGAAGAAGAGAAGAAAAAAGTGAGTGGAAAGAGTCTCGTAAATAATGATGATCCGCAGGTAATCGAAATTTGGAACAATGTATTTATTCAATACAACAGGAAGAAAGATGGTTCACTGGAGAAACTGGCTTCGCGGCATGTAGATACAGGAATGGGCTTTGAACGTCTGGTGCGCGTTTTACAAAATAAGCAGAGCAATTATGATACGGATGTATTCTCCGGCACCATAGCGGAAATAGAAAAAATATCCGGCAAAAAATATTCGTTTTCCGACACAAGACAAGATGTTGCTTTCCGTGTGATCGCCGATCATATCCGGGCTATCGCTTTTCCGATTATTGATGGACAATTACCTTCGAATACAGGTGCGGGTTATGTGATCCGACGTATACTACGAAGAGCTGTGAGATATTATGTTTCTTACCTGGATATTAAGGAACCACTTTTATATAAGCTCATCCCGATTGTTGCAGAGCAATTCAAGCATGTATTTCCTGAATTGCACGAGCAGCAGGATTTTGTGACAAGAGTGATCCAGGAAGAAGAAAGTAATTTTCTAAAAACACTTGGATCAGGGATTAAATTATTTTACGATTATTTATCTGAAAGATTAAACACACATGCA
>JBBSSE010000115.1:0-7542 GCA_038242375.1 Chitinophagales bacterium | reverse complement strand
TATCAAGTTTTCCCCAATCCACGTTACAGTTTCCGTAACGATATCCACTGAAAATTACATATTCCTGTCTCTTTAAATTCCATAAAAAAATGTGGCATTAATTTTTATTGCTTTAAGATGTAATCCCAAAAAAATGAATACCGCATGCAAAAAGAACTAACCTTTAAAAAATGGAATTATGGAAAATATATACTCTGCGTACACCAAAAAAGTGAATAATGAAACTTTATACTTTGTAAAAAAGTATACTTCTTATACCGATATAGAAGGTTCACCACAGATTCTTTCTGAATATGCCATGCATTCAAGATTTTTAAAAGCATGTTCTATTGCTCAAATTTTTGATAAAACAATTATAGAGCAACTCGCAAATCAGGTTCATTTATCACCAGTTCCGGAAAAAGGAAAAGTGATTTCCTTCAATCCTTCAAAACATAACGGTCATTCGTTCTTAAGAAATACGCAGCACTTTCTATCCAAATTAAGACTTGCAGGATTTAATTAAAATAGAAAACGATCATTGCACGGTTTTGATGGTGTAAGTTTGCATTTATGCATTCTTTTAATAAACCCAGTAATATTACGATTACCTGCAGCAAGCGTTTAACACCTTACTTGCAGCAGGAAATATCTCAGCTTAATTATAAGGCATCTTCCGTATTTCAAACGGGGGTTAATCTAAATGGCACTCTGAACGACTGTGTCAGGTTAAACCTGAATCTACGCTGTGCAAGTCAGATTTATTATTCCCTAAAATCATTTCAATGTAATAACCCGGAGGAATTGTATGATATTATCTCAACGATTCAGTGGGAAAGCATTATTGATTCCCAGGGATATTTCTCTGTGACGAGTACTGTAAATAATCCCACCGTAAACAATAATCTTTTTGTAAACGTAAGAATAAAAGATGCAATCGTAGATCGTTTTCGGGATAAGATTAATGAAAGACCGGATTCAGGACCATTAGAAGACAAAACAGTTATCCATTTATTCTGGAAAGATGATATGGCGGAAATCTTTATCGATACTTCCGGGCAAACTCTGGCTAAACACAATTACAGAAAGATTCCCGGCCAGGCTCCTATGTTGGAATCCCTTGCTTCAGCAACTATTCTTGCCTCTGTCTGGGATAAGAAATCTCCATTTGTAAATCCTATGTGTGGGTCAGGAACCTTAGCCATAGAAGCAGCAATGATTGCGACAAATCGGGCACCCGGGCTATTCAGAGACAATTATGGATTTATGCATATCCTCGGATATGATCCATCCGTTTTTGAAAAAGAAAAAGATCTTTTGCAAAGCCAGATTAAAGAAGTTCCCGGATTGAAAATAATTGCCACAGATTATAGTGAAGACGCGATTAATATTTCACGAATTAATGCAGGAGCAGCCGGCGTTGCAGATATCATTGAATTTGAGGAGTGTAATTTTGAGGATACCATTTTCCCTGAAAACGCTGATGGAGTTATTTTCTTTAATCCTGAATATGGAGAACGATTAGGAGATGAAATTGAGCTCGAAGAAACGTATGCTTTAATAGGCGATTTTCTGAAGAAAAAATGCAAAGGTTATACAGGCTATATATTTACAGGTAATTTCAACCTGGCTAAAAAAATAGGCTTAAAGGCCAAAAGACGCATTGAATTTTATAACGGGAAAATAGATTGCCGCTTGTTGGAGTATGAATTATATAGTGGAAGCAGGGAAGTAAGAAACCCTTAAATAACTTTTGGAATTAATTAATTAAAATGGTCGTCGTTGGTATTTTCAAGAGGAGGTATTTGCTTATCTAGATTTAATTTTACAACCTTATTTATTGATCTGATCTCGGACATTACATTATGAACTATTTCATCACAATAAATCAAATTCAACTCAAAAATCTCCTGTGGTGAATACATTTTTTCAATTTCACTACGGAGTAATGCTTTAGCACGACTTAATCTTATTTTCACATTTCCGGATGTTATTCCCAGGACCTCGCTGGTTTCTATAATACTTAATGAGTTTAATTCCCGAAGGGTAAATATAATTCTATATTTTTCAGGAAGGTTCAGGATAGCTTTCTCTAAAATCCTGTTTAATTCATTACTAACCGTTTTTGTGTTTCCCATTGTTTCCCGGGTTAATTGCACATTTGAAATCATTTCTAAAGATTCGGTTGAAACTTCCTTCTTTATTTTTAGTTTTTGTTTTTTATGATAACAATTATTAAGCATTATTCTTGTAATCCAGGTTTTAAAAGTTGATTCTTTTTTAAATTTAGAAAGGCTTTTGTAAGCATTTACATAGGTTTCCTGCATCATATCCTGTACGTCCTGATGCCCAAACCCGTATGTCTTTCCTATTTTATATAAATACGAATTATATCTTTTGACAATTAATTCATACAATTGAATCTGGCCCGTTAAAATCATTTCTATAATATCGTTATCTGAAATTGGTTCCGTTTTGTGATCCAGCATAATTATTAAATTTTGACTTAATCGATCTATAAATTTATTTACCCGGAATTTAGCGTTTCATTTATCCGGTAAATGCATGACCAAACTAATGATCTAAAATAACAATCTTCCCGTTCATTGTTGGATGAATAGTACAAATATAACTTGCGCTTCCTGTAACTACCCACCTATAAGATTGACCATTTTTTAGAGTATCGGAATAAAATAAATTATTGATTGTATCCTTAACATTATGATCAACAATGTCCTTATTTATCCAGGTAATGGTATCTCCAATATCCACATTTAAACTCGCAGGTGTAAACTGCATCATTTGAATGACCACTGTATCGGAGCCGGGGATTCTTTTGGAGTTTGTCTCATCAGTCTGATTTGAGCAACCGGTTATTACCGCTAAGAAGCATGTAATAACCAGTACTCCGATCATTTTATTTTTAATTGGTTGCATTATTTATCTACTTCTTTTTGAATCATTTCCGCATGGGATAAATGTTCTTTGAAAATGGGCAATGCAGATTGTAGCAAAGCTTTTAATTCCGCATTTGAAGCAGAAGGTATTAATTTATTTTCAACAAGATCTATCGCTGCTTTATGATAAGCTACTTCATTATCAATATATGCTTTATCAAAGTCAGCTCCTGTTTTTGAATTAAGCATCGCTTTTGTTTCTGTAGCGCCTGACATTAAAGATTGGGTTGTTGGATTATCCTTTGGGGTCACATTCAATTTCTTAGCTAAGGCAACCGCCTGGTCCAAAACTGATTGGTGATCTTTTGCCATTGTTGCAGCAAATGCAAGAACAGATTTATTTTTTGATTTTTCCTTGGCGATTTTAGCGTAATCGATATCAATTTGATTAGCTGTTACTGCAATGGAGGCGATTTCAGGGTCAGTAAGTGCAGCTTCAGCAGCTGGAGTAGTTACTGCCGGAGCCGGAGTTTCTACCGATGGGGAGTCCATTGGCATTGTTTCAGTTTTTGTTTCGTTTTGAGGATTACAACCAGCCATAATAAATAAGGCGGTAAATAAAAACGTTAAGTTTTTTAGAAGATCTGATACTTTTTTCATTATTATTGATTTGTTCCATTTGATTTTTTCAAATGAAGGTTAAGATTGCTTTTTAATAACTTTCCATTATTTGAGTTTCCGGAAGAAAAAAGGTTACACCTTTTTCCATTTTTTATAAATACTATAATAAGTTCACATCAAAATATGCGCCATACATAAATTTTCCTTGTCATGCGAGGCTGTTAAGTGTTTCATAAATCCCAGTATGATATATAGGAGGCCCCTCTTTTTTTTTATCTTGCCGCACTAAAAATTTAAAAAATGAAGAATGCGCTGCTTATCCTGAATGTTTTGCTCATACTATTAGTTGGATATTTATATTTTCTCCAATTCGGAAATAAAAAACCGGCAAAAACTACTCTGACCAAAACTGAAGAAGCTGATACTTTAAATAAGAAAGTAAATATTGCATATATTGATTTGGACTCGCTACAGAACAACTACACCTACTATAAAAAAATAAAAATAGATTTTGAAAAGAAGCAATCTTCCTCTAACAACGAGATTACCAATATGCAGAAAAAGTTTCAAAGCCGGGCAATGCAATTACAACAAAAAGCTCAAACCATGAATCAGCAGGAGCAGGAAAATGCCATGCAGGAAATGAACAAAATGCAAAATGATCTGCAGGTGCGTAAACAAAATATCGACAATGAATTATTTGAATACAATACCAAGATGAAAGATGATATTTTATTTCGCATTCAGGATTTTTTAAAAACATATAATAAGGATGGAAAATATTCCTATATTTTTTCTTACGAGCCAGGCTTCATGTTTTATAAAGATTCAACACTTGATATCACACCTGACGTAATTATAGGATTAAATAAATTGAATAAAGAAGATAAAAAATAATCCGGAAAATAAATAAGAATCTACACTAAATCCCGTTTCAACCAAACGGGATTTTTTTATGAAAAAGCATAGCTATAATCATTAGGTAAAAAGCACATTTTTAAATCTGTCCCGGTCAATATTAAATATTGTTTAAGAGAGTATATTTGCCTTTCTACAGCTTTTTAATAATTGTTTATATTTTTCGCGTATTATTTTATCACAAAAGCCTACTGGATATTATTTTAACATCATCCAAAACACATATTAATGAATATAGACCTGGAAACATTATTTAATCAATTCTCCTCTATGAAGGTTGCTGTTATTGGAGACGTTATGCTGGATACCTATTGGTGGGGAAAGGTTGAAAGAATCTCTCCGGAAGCTCCGGTACCAATTGTGGCTTTAAGTAAAAAAGAAAAAAGAATTGGCGGCGCAGGAAATGTTGCGTTGAATGTAGAGCAATTGGGTGCATCAGTGACTATGCTTACAGTTTTGGGTGATGATGAAGATGGCAGGGAGCTAAAAAATTTATTGGTCGAAAAAAATATTGACACGCAATTTATTCTTCAAAGTAACAAAAGGATCACGACCAATAAGATCCGCATTATTAGCCGCAATCAGCAAATGATGCGCCTGGACGCTGAACACACCAATGACCTGGAACCGCGGGACGAAGAAAGGCTTATTGATCAAATTAAAAAGTATATCAATAACCAAAAACCGGATGTGGTTATTTTAGAAGATTATAATAAAGGAATTCTTACCGAAAACATTATTCAGGAAGTGATTTCTTTTTGCAATGAACATGAGGTGATCACTACTGTTGATCCAAAAAGAAAGAACTTTTTCTCCTATAAAAATGTCACTCTTTTTAAACCAAATTTAGGAGAGGCCATCGCCGGATTAAACCGACTGCCGGAAGAAGTTTCCATTGAAATGCTTCAGGAAATCCATGCAGAGATAAAAGAGAAATTATCCCATCATATTTCGCTGATTACTTTATCTGAAAACGGCGTTTTTTACCAACAGGATAAAGAGAATAAATTGATCCCTTCCCATAGAAGAAATATCGCTGACGTGAGCGGTGCAGGCGATACGGTTATAGCAGTAGCATCCCTGGTTTATGGTGCTACACGGAATATAAGCCTCACGGCAGAGATAGCCAATATCGCGGGCGGTATCGTTTGTGAAGAAGTAGGAACCGTTCCTATAAATAAACAAAAATTGTTGGCTGAATGCCAAAGATTATTGACCTGAATTGATTAAACCTTATTCGGCATTAAACATTCGGGAGATTTACTTTGATATCATCGAAAAATAAATTTCAGACATCTGGTGACTAAATATATTCACTTTCTATTTCATTACTTTTGTGTCTCCTAAAAGGTATTTATGACAAAAATTTCATTGGCCATTCATGGTGGAGCAGGTACTATAGTAAAAGAGGATATGACTCCTGAATTGGAGGAAGCATACAGGCAGGCACTGGCAGAAGCATTGGATGGAGGTTATGCCGTTTTGGAAAATGGAGGCACAGCTATAAATGCAGTAAAAGCCGCGGTTGTTTTAATGGAGGATAATGCACTTTTTAATGCAGGAAAAGGAGCGGTATTTACAAAAAAAGGAATCAACGAATTGGATGCTGCCATCATGGACGGAAGTACGTTAAATGCAGGAGCAGTAGCAGGTGTACGTAATGTAAGAAACCCGGTTGAACTTGCAGAAGAAGTGATGGTACACAGTGGCCATGTATTTCTAAGTGGGAAAGGTGCAAATGATTTTGCCATTAAACAAGGAATTAAATTAGAACCGGATGAATATTTCTTTTCTCAATACCGCTACGACCAGTGGCGTGAAATAAGAGATAGCGACCTATACCAATTAGATCATAAAGCAGACAAGCTTGTTGGCCTGATGAAAGATAAAAAATTCGGAACTGTGGGTGCAGTGGCTTGCGATAACGAGGGTAATCTTGCAGCAGCAACTTCAACCGGCGGAATGACTAATAAGCGATTTGGACGAATTGGAGATACACCTATTATAGGTTCCGGCACTTATGCTAACAATAAAACTTGCGCTATTTCCTGTACCGGCCATGGTGAAATCTTTATAAAAGCCGTAGCTGCATACGATGTAAGCTGTCTCATGGAATATAAGGGACTTAGTTTGGAAGAAGCCTGCAATGAAGTTGTAATGAAAAAATTAGTCAATATGCAAGGCGATGGTGGCCTGATCGGTATGGATGCTAAGGGAAATGTAGCATTAGTCTTTAATAGCGCAGGAATGTATCGCGGTTTCAGAAACAGCGAAGGAGAAAGAGAGATTGCTATCTATGGCAAGTAAATTTTTTTTCTAAACTACTCATCATTGCATTCCATAAAAAGAATTGATAAGACGGTTTTTTGAAAGAATCCGAACTTTAAAATTCAATTATTTAAAGTGAACTTCCACTTTTTCAAATCCGGTATTTTTCAAAAAAGTCTCCATAATATTTTTACTTCGTGCATCAGCCTGGCGTAAAATATTTTGTTTCATGGCGCGGTCATTCATTTCATTTCTGATCTTCACCTTCAAGGCTGTTACAGCGGCTTCACTCCATGTTCCTTTTTCAATAAACGTTTCAAAATCCGATGGATTTAATATAGTTTCCAAAATGGTAGAAGAAGGTAGTCGGATATATATGGAGTCACCTGTTTGCGTGATATCCTGATCTTGCATTTTTTTGAGGTCTGTACCCGCAATTACTCTTCCACGTCCGATAATTACTAATTTATCCAAAGCCGGGGATAACATTGACCCGCCGATAATTGGAATAAGCGAAGGAATACCGAGCCCCCATTTCACCGTATCCGTCACGACTTCATCTGAATAGGTAATGGTCATTAATTGTGCGAGTGTGTTGATTTCTTTTATGAGAACAGGCGTTTCTTCAATTAAAACTGGTTTACTGCTAAAAATATCTTTGAAGGATGGAAGAATATTTATTTTCTGAAAAACAAAAAATACCAGAAGAACAAATACAGCAATAAAAAGAACATTTTTTAAAAGTTTACTCATTATTGCAATGATTTTTGTGCGGTAGAGAAATGAATATTGATATTTTTATACCCCAGGTTTTTCAAAAAATTATCAATAAAAAGCGACGCGTTTGTTTCGGCAGTAG
>JBBSSE010000114.1:0-7572 GCA_038242375.1 Chitinophagales bacterium | reverse complement strand
TGTAACTCATCTGTGTGTCCTGATCATCCTGAATACATTAATTAAACAGTATTTTCTATTTTAATCCATCCGGAACCTATTTACCTTACCTGTAAAATATCCCTTTTGCTCTTTCATCATATTTTAAAATGACAAAGCCAACATGTTTCATTTCATAAAAACGAATTACCCGCCTAAAAATTTAATTTGCCTTTTTTAATTGCTTCTTCATGCCTCGTTATTAAAAGCGGTTGCATATTTTTGGGATTAGCCAGGGGAAGCAGAAACTCCTTTACTGAAATCTCTTTCTTTAGATCCGTTCAATGCTGATGCACGCTTTAATTATGGATTTGAAAGCTTCAAAAAACTGAAAGTTCAATATATATTATCAGGAAAAAAGTAAGAAGCTGAATTGGTAGAAAAGAAAATGAATAAACTATAAAAAAGCTCAACAATATTGAAGGGAGATTCTAAAATTATACTTTCCTTAAATGAAATGACTTCGGGCTTGTTCAACAATTCTTATATTTGCTTTTTTCTAAAATCAATTGCTTTGTATTCTTCCATGCGCAAAATATTATTGGCTATATTATTAATGACAGGTATCTCTCAAATGAGTTTTGCCCAGGATACATTACCCAAAATCACTGTTACAAAATTGGGAAGAAAAGTCCTGGTTTCCTGGGTGAACCCCTATTCAAATACAGTAAATATTAATATTCAACGATCTGCTGATAGTTTGAAAGGTTTTTCAACGATAGGAAGTGTCATAAACGTGGATGCCAGTACAAATGGTTTTGTGGATACAAAAGAATTTCTACCCTCTGATCAATATTATCGTTTATTTATTTCTTTCAATGGCGGGTCTTATATATTTACTAAATCTCTCCGGCCGTCAGAGGATACAACCAATTTAGATATACCTATCGAAATGCCCGTAGTTGAGCAACCAAAAGGAAAGTCCTGGTTTGTTCCTTCGAGGCATGTATATACGGGCAAAGACAACAATGTGATCATCGCTATACACGATGCAGAAAAGAGAAAGTATTCCATTAGATTTTTCGACGCTGATGGCACATTCCTATTTGAGATCAATAAAATATCCAAACCATATCTTACTCTGGATAAGGTGAATTTTGTTCATTCCGGCTTATTCAATTTTGAATTACTCGAAAACAAGACCATTATTGAAAAGCATAAATTTTATATTCCAAAAGATGGAAAACCAGTGCCCACGTTGGATGTGAATGGGTATGAGATGAAGTAGCTGTGAGCAGTGAGCTATCAGCTTAGAGCTTTAAGCTAAGAGCTAAGAGCCATGAGCCATGAGCTTACATTCAGCTAGAATCCATAAGCTTTGAGCCTTGGACTGTAAGCTTTCATCCCTAAATTTAATAAGGCTCCTACAGGAAACCCCGAAGGGGTTGAATATTAATAGCCATGTGCGACAGCGCATGGAAAGAGTAACCATCAGCGACAGCGCATGGCATAAGAAAAGCATGATTAGTTAGTTTTGAACTTTAATTAGTTGGGATAGCTCACAGCTCACAGCTCATAGCTGATAGCTCACAGCTTCCCCCCTAAATATTCCTCGACGAACTATATCTCCTCCATTTTTCCACTACAGTATTAATATCCTCCGGCAGCGGACTTTCAAAAAGCATATTCTCTTTTGTTACCGGATGAATAAATCCAAGTTGCTGCGCATGCAAAGCTTGTCTTGGACAAATATCAAAACAATTATCTACAAACTGTTTGTATTTCGAAAAGACAGTTCCTTTTACAATCCGGTCTCCGCCATAGGTAATATCATTGAAAAGCGGATGTCCAATGTGTTTCATATGTACTCTGATCTGATGCGTACGGCCAGTTTCCAGTCTGCATTCTATCAGGGTTACATAATTAAATCTTTCCAGCACTTTATAATGAGTTGTAGCATCTTTACCATGCTCTCCTTCGGGATAAGCAGCAAATAATTTCCTTTGCCGCTCATGCCTGCCTATATGAGCTACGACTGTTCCTTCATCTTCTTCAAAATCGCCCCAGACTAACGCGACGTATCTTCTATGAACCGTATGATCAAAAAACTGGCGCGCAAGATTTGTCATTGCCAAGGGCGTTTTTGCCATCACGAGGAGTCCGGAAGTATTTTTATCTATCCTATGAACTAAACCAAAACGGTTTAAATCTTCTTCATTAATGGATGGGTTTTGCTTCTTCAGGTAAAATGCAACCGCATTGACTAAAGTGCCACCGGGGTTTCCGCTGCCAGGATGAACAACCATGCCGGGATCCTTATTAACCACCATGATGTCATCATCTTCGTAAACAATTGTAAAAGGAATATCCTCCGGCACAATTTCACTGCCATGGGGCAGATGAGTCTGATAGATAATGATTTTATCTTCCGGACGGATTTTGTAATTGGATTTTATCGGATGATCATTCACCAGTACCCTTTCGGCCTCAATACCCTGCTGGATTTTATTCCTTGTAGCTCCTTCAATTCTGTTCATTAAGAACTTATCAATCCGGATTGGCTCCTGTCCTTTTGCACAAACAATGGTTAGCTGCTCAAAAAGTTCTTCGGCTTCTTCATTTAATTCCTCTTCTTCGATCATATTCTTTTTATTGGGAGCATTTTAATGCCTGTTCTATTGTATATTTTTAATGCGGTTGAATTTTAATTATAACTGCTCTTTCGAAGGATTCGTTAAAAAAGGGCAATATAACCATTCAACAATAATTATCTTTGCAAAATAAAATTATTCATTTGAAAAAACAGCAAATCATTTTTGAGGACCTTGGAATTATCCGGTATAAAGCTGCATGGGATTACCAGGATGAGAAAGTAAACGGTAACTTAAAAATTAAATCTGCTCTAAGGAAAGTGGGAAACGAGGATTCAGAAAACAATCAGGATCCGGAGAAAATTGAAAAGGATGCCTCCTTAGAAAATGAGAAAAGTCCTGAAAAGGATTTTTTCATTGAAGAAAATGAAAAGAAACCACTTACCACCACACATTATCTATTGTTTTGTGAACATCCCCCGGTATATACTTTGGGGAAAAGCGGGCACGTTGAAAATGTTTTACTAAGCCTGTCTGAATTGGAGAAGAAGGACATTGAGTTTTTCAGAACCAATCGCGGCGGAGATATTACGTTTCATGGCTTAGAACAGGTTGTGGGCTACCCTATTCTTGATCTTGAAAAGTTTAGTACTGACCTGGGTAAATATTTACGAAACCTCGAAGAAGTCATCATCCGCACAATTGCCGAATACGGAATTATCGGAGACAGAAGCAAAGGTGAAACCGGCGTTTGGCTTGATCCGGGCATACCCGGAAGAGAGCGAAAGATTTGCGCATTGGGAATTCGTTGCAGCCGTTGGGTAACCATGCATGGCTTTGCTTTAAATGTTAATACAGACCTTAGTTATTTCAATAATATTATACCCTGTGGCATTGTCAATAAGCAGGTGACATCTTTAGAAAAGGAATTACGATATAAAGTGGATATGATAGAGTTAAAAGAGAAATTACTTGTTCATTTCGGCGAGGTATTTGACGCTGATTTACTTAGAAATTAGCAGTTAAAATATTTTCGGTTAAAATCAGTTCTCCATATGATTTACCTTATATTTTATTATCTGCCTTTTATTATTTTACTTCGTGCATAACTAAATCTAATTACAATGAACAGTTTCTCACTTAAAAAATTTATGACCATTATGGTGGTTACGACTTTGATCATGATAGGCCTCGCTATTTTATTTTTACAGGTTGGTTTGTAATCCGGATTGTTGTTGACAGACTTAAAATTTTGGGAACTTTTTTTACCCGTTTTCTGTTACCTTCCGTCACTTCCAATCCAGGCTAAATAACATCATGATTCCCCAGGAAACTATACAGGAAATAATTGGCAAAATTGATATCATTGAGATCATAGATTCATTTGTCAAACTTAAAAGAAGAGGCGCCAATTATTTAGGATTGTGTCCTTTTCACAATGAGAAATCCCCTTCTTTTACCGTTTCTCCTTCCAAAGAAATTTATAAATGCTTTGGATGTGGAAAGAGTGGTAACGCCATTACATTTGTTATGGAGCATGAAAAGTACTCGTATGTAGAGGCTTTAAGGTGGCTGGCTGACAGGTATAATATCGAAATTGAAGAGAAGGAAACTTCGCCCGAATTTAAGGTGCAGCAACAGGTTACTGAAAGCCTGTTCATCATTAATAAATTTGCTCAGGGATTTTTCTCGGATTATCTATTGAAAAATGAGGAGGGTATCAATATAGGACTGAGTTATTTAAAAGAGCGTGGTTTCAGGGAGGACATCATCCGGAAATTTGAAATTGGATATAATCCGGAAGCACGGGATACTTTTGCTCACGCCGCCCTGAACATGCAGTATAATAAGGACCTCCTTGTAAAGTCAGGTCTTGTCGTGAACAGGGATTCGGGATTGCAGGATAATTACCGGGGCAGAATTATTTTTCCGATCCACAATCAATCCGGAAAAGTGATGGGATTTGGTGCCAGGCTAATCCGGAAAAATGACAAAGCGCCCAAATACATTAACACGCCGGAGAATGAAATCTATGTAAAAAGTAAAATTCTTTATGGACTTTGGTTTGCCCGACAGGCTATCGATAAAGCAGAAGAATGTTTGCTTGTAGAGGGTTATACAGATGTGGTTTCCCTTCACCAGGCCGGAGTTGAAAATGTGGTAGCAAGTGGTGGTACATCTCTTACGCCCGATCAATTGCGTCTTATAAAGAAATATACTCCCAATCTGACTATTTTATATGACGGGGATGACGCAGGTATTAAAGCTGCTTTGCGCGGATTAGATCTCGCCCTCGAAGAAGGTCTGAACGTTCAACTTGTTTTATTACCAAACAAGGAAGATCCGGATAGTTATATTCAAAAAAACGGTGCGGCCACTTTCAATGAGTTTATTAAAAAAAATAAAAAAGATTTCATTTTATTTCAATTGGATTTTGCCCTGAAAGATGCCGGTGATGATACAAATAAGCGTGCGCAGGTTGTTAGCAGATTGGCAGAATCGATCTCTAAGATTAATAAAGTGGAAGATTTTACGAAACAACAGGATTATATCCGGAGGGCTGCTGAAATACTAAGGATAGATGAAGGCGGTTTACATAATCTTGTCAATAAATTTACACGAGATCGTTTGGGAAAAGATGAAAAAAAGCAATTCTCTCCCGAAAGCAGCACAGTTATTCCTGAAGGGGAGGAACAACACTTATCCGGCGAAGAGTCTGATGCTTTAGGACTTCTTTCCGATAATTTGCATCATGAACGTGCCATCACGCGGTGTCTGTTAGAATTTGGATTAATGGAATGGGAAGAAGGAAAAACCGTTGCGGATTATTTATTGCATGATTGGCTGGATGAAGAATCTATCCAATCAGAATTGTTATTAGACATTATTGAAACATATAAAAAATGGTATGAAGAAGGCCTGGAGCCAACCTCGAAAACATTTTTGTACAGTGAGAATTTACAAATGAGCAATGCGGTGATCTCTTTAATTGAATTTCCGTATGAAGTCAGCGCCGGATGGAAGGAACGCTATGAGATGCCCGTTCCTTCACGGGAAGATAATTACCTTAAAGATATAAAATCGAGCCTGACATATCTTCAATTAAAAAGGATTAAAAAATTAATTGATGAAAATGAAATTGAGTTGCAAAATGCAAAGGAAATCGGGGAACAGATTCTATTGGTGCAAACGCATGCCCATTTGAAAAAAATGGAAATAGAGCTTACAAATGAAATAGGGACAGTTATTTTGAAATAACTATCCCTATTAAAGAGGTACGATTAATATTTTAAGAATTGGTTTAGGAATAAACCATTAAACTTCAGCTAATTTTCCGTTATTTGTTTTGATTTTAACGGCTTTGGAAACCGGTTCAGAAACTTCTTCACACAAGTCCGATCTAAAGAATCTTTGTGCACTCCAGACATAATCCAGAACTACTTTTTCGCCGGTTTCGAATCCCTGCTCTTCCATATAATCCCAGGAACCTGGCCTGTTTAGATCACTGGCAATTTTTGAAGTCTGTCGTGGAAATGCGATCCATAAAACCGAATCATCATGTAAAGCCGGGCAAACTTCCGAAAAGATGTTTCTTAGCTGATTTGAATTTAACGCAAAAATAAGCGCAAAATCAATTTTTCGGATTCTTAATAACTGGGTAACGTTTTTTGAAAAGGAAAGTTTAGCAAACTGCTTTTCAATTGTAGATGGAAGACCTTGTATTAGCAGATTTTTTTCATCCCCTAATTGCAATTTTTCAAACAATGTTTGAGACATAAGTTGAGCAATATTTTAAAGATTAAAAAATGGTCTGAAACACCTGTAATTATTTAAACTTCGTTTAAAATAAACAGTATAAATTAGGTATAATTAGTCGCAGACGCTGCAAAGATAAGCATACGTGGTCATTTTTGAATGTTAATATTGTTTATGCATGATAGCAGGGGCTTTGAGCAGAATCAACATGCAAAATCCTTCATACATTAGCCTTTGTTTGTTAAGACAATGTCCTTTTTTAAATTTCAACTATTCCCGTGTATTTAATTTGGAAAGAAATTAAGAAAGAAGGGAGAAACATGGAAACTATTTGATACATTAATGATCTGTTATTTATGATCCACCTTTCTTGTTTTTATGGAGGTTTCCCAATTATAGGTGTGTGAGCCTAGACTACCTCGTCTACGATTGGTGTTGGACTAAACTTCCGGTGTCTTACTCCATGGTTGGTGTCCCACCAACCATTTCCTGTGAAATATGAAAACAGTCACATTTCTTAATCCAACATCTCTCCCAAAAGATCGGAAGCCTTTTTCATAAGTCAATTGGTGGTTGGTGATGCACCAATCACAGCGAAAAGATTTCAATTTTTTAATAAGTTCTGTTAGAAAACTAACCGGACCAAAAACAAATCAGGGGCAATTTAAAATTGCCCCTGATTCATTTATAATTCCAATTAAACTTGTCTTTTAAAAGATTACTTCACAGGTGTGTAATATTTTAATGCTTCAGGCATATATTTTTTCAATTCATTAATTCTTTTTTCATCTAATGGGTGACTACTTAAGATTGCAGGCTGCTGGGCCTGTCCGTTCTTTAAAGCCGCCATTCTTTCCCAGAAAGGGATTGCTTCTCTTGGGTTATAACCCGCCATAGCAGCGAATATTAAACCATAATGATCAGCTTCCAACTCTTGTTTACGCGAATTTGGTAATAGCACACCAATCTGTGCACCCGGAGCAAATACAGCATTAAATATTTGATTGGCATTTTGATTTCCGGAAGTAAATACATCTCCTACTACACCTACGCCCTGCGCTAATAAAGCCTGGCTGATCCTTTCCTGACCGTGATGTGCAACAGCATGAGTTATCTCATGTCCCAGAACGATTGCAAGGGCTGCTTCGTTCTTCGTTACGTTCAGCAAACCTGTGTAAACAACTACTTTTCCTCCCGGCATACACCAGGCATTTACTTCCGGATTATCTACCAGGTTAAATTCCCAATTGTACCCTGCCAGTTCATT
>JBBSSE010000113.1:0-7578 GCA_038242375.1 Chitinophagales bacterium | reverse complement strand
AGGCATTTCCGGAACTGCATCCGCTATTTCTTTGCAACATTCAGCCAGTGAAGCGGCATTGGACGGTTTGAAATAAAATGGTGCTGTAAATGATACAGCATAAATACCAGCCTCTTGAGCATGTTTTGCCAGTTCGATACAGTCGGCAATACAGGTACCTCCTGTGAATAGCATTACTTTAAAATCCTGGTCATTTTTAGTGCATTCGGCCCAGGCAGTTGTTACATCCTTTTTTTCCTGCATGGTCAGCGAAACTCCTTCGCCGGTGGAACCGCAAATGAAGGCACCGGTTACTTTGTTCTTTTTTAAGAATTGGTAATATTCAGGTATAAGGGTGGTATTCAAAGATCCATCTGAATGCATGGGTGTAAATGGTGCGGCTATTAACCCCTGTAATTTCTTATTCATATATTGTGATTTAAAGATAAAGATTACCTGCAACAACTGTTGCGGGCTAATTGAAATAATTTGCTTACGACAACTATGGAACCATACCTATGCAAGTGATTAATTTACTTTGGTAACGGTTTCATTAGCATCTTCCTATCTGGTAAAAGTAAATGGACGTTCTGTGCCTACGTGTACTTTTACTGACAACTACCATCATTTTAATAGACGTTTCCTATAACGCTCCTCCAAATCCTTATTTCCGTAAGGAGTTTTGTTTTTTTGGTTTTGTATACTTATCTTTTCCGTTGGTCAGCCAGTCTAATGAAAAACTTACAAATACGTTTTCTGTATATTCATCTTTTTCGAAAAAAAGTCCAATATCACCGTTCTTCAAAATGGTTAATGACGAATAAGCAGCGCTTCCGGGATAAATAGTTTTTCCTTCTGACCAGGTCAAACCCTCGTCATAACTTATTCGTACAGTCAGGTTCTTCCGTTCTTTGGTCATTTTAGCATTTGAAAAAAGGAGGCGGTTTTTATCAAATCCATCTTCAACTGCTGTATATCGAATGATACCGGCATTATTACCCGGGTCTATTAATTGCGGTTCCTCCCGGGTCTCCCATGTTTTACCTTTATCTTTCGAAGTATGTACAATACGCAGGCCCTTATGATAAACGCGGCTATTTATCATCCATGTGCCATCGGCCAGTTCTACCACTTTAGATTCATCAGCCGGAGTAATTGGGGTATCAATAAAATACCAGGTCTTGCCATGATCATCACTTCCAAAAAGGTGTAATCCATTTTTCAAATTCACCAGTGTGTGTAAAAGTGTACCAGAACGCGTTTGTATGCCTCTGCCGGATGTGATAAATTTAAAATCTTTACGCCACTCAGGCTTGGTTATTTGTGATGTGATATCCTCAGACCTGCTCCATGTTTTTCCATTGTCGGCACTTTTCACTACGTGCAAATAATAGATATCTTTCTCAGTATTCAGATCCATATAATTATAAAACAAGAATATTTCATTCGTTACTTTGTCCACAATCATGGAAGGATCAGATGCAGACTTTCCTAATGGGAAATCGACGACAGTTTCAATCTCCGTCCAGGTTTTTCCATTATCCGGGCTGCGACGCATGACTATATTGATGTTATCGTTGGTTCTAAGATCATCACATGAAGGAACTCTTTCGTCTATAGCTGCCACTAAATCTCCGTTGGGAGCAGTCACGATTGCAGGAATGCGGTAACAGGCAACTCCTTTCCTGGATGAGTTACTAAATAAAATATGATATTCCTTTACGCCTTCAGCTATTTGTTGACTTTTATTCTGTGACGAGGCACTCAGTGTAAAGAATACAGTTAAGGATATAAGTAATTGTTTCATAAAAAGTATTATCTTTTTGCAAAAGTACCAGGCAGATGTTTCAATTTTAAATTGATCTGACATCTGCCTGGATTTGGTTTAAATCTTCTTCTGTTGTTGAAATTGTATTTTAGATTATTTAACAGCTTTCAAACGATTATTGATAACCGGGATTTTGAACCAGAGCACTATTTTTGGTTAATGTTCCGCGATCTATTGGCCATAATAATTTGTATGATTGCGCAGGAGTAATATTGGTATATTCATAAACATATTTATCTCCCATTCTTCTAAGGTCATACCATCTTTTTCCTTCAAAAATAAATTCAAAATATCTTTCTCTTAAAATGGCTTCATCCGGATTTGCATCAACAGACTGATTCGGATAACCCTGAACTTTAACATCATAATTTGTTCCGAATGCTCTTTGTCTTACGGCATTTATTTCAATCTTTGGATCTTCGTTCAAAATAATTTTAGCTTCTGCTAATAATAAAAGAAGGTCCGCATACCTGTATATTGGGAAATCATTCGTAAGAGATCTTCCTCCGGCATTTTTTTCTCCTTTGTATTTAGAAACGAAAGCACCGGCTATGACATAATTACCATTTACTTTCTCGTAAGCAGGTTGCATAGATGCCCATTTCCTGCTGTCTTTATTATCAAATCTTCTGAAGGTGGAAATCATTATCGGAGCGCGTAGTAATCCGCCCCAGTTATCCGTAACAGGATCAAATTTTCTATTCATAGCAGAGTCATAAAAATTTATGATCAAATTATCCTGCGGCAAAAAAGTACTTGCGATGGGCAAAGTAGCTTCATCCAGTCCATTGTGGATAGCAAAAATAATTTCTGCATTTCCCCTGTTGGATGATTCAAATACATTGGCAAAAGAAGGCAATAATTGTAAGGAAGGCACATTGGTTTGAATGTCTGTAAGGGCTGTCTTCGCTATAGTTGCATCTGCAGCACCTCCAACTCTGTGTGCCGTCCATAAATATACTTCTGCTTTCAACATCAGTGTGGCAGATTTGGACCAGTATCCTTTTTTCCAATTTCCAAATGAATAATTGTTTCCAAAACTAAGTGTTGAAGAATCAATGTCCGCTTTGATAAATTTCATGACATCTGCTGCTGGTGAAGCTGCTTTTGCCAGGTGGGCAATATCTACTGCTATTGTCGGTTTGGTTTCAATGACCACATCACCCCAGGAACGGTACAACTGGAAAAAATAGAACGCGCGCATGCCGTAAGCAATACCCAGGTAATAGTTTTTATCTGCTTCTGAAACAATATTGGTTGAATTGAGTTTGCTGATGAGTAAATTTATCTGGTTGATGTTGTTATAGAATCCGCCAAATGAGTTCACACCTGCTGCATCCGGATCAATGCTGTTTAACCAAAATCTTTCAAGGCCTTGTGTGGCTTCACCTGTAAAGACGGAATTGGAACCCGGATCAGTTCCGAAAATATCGGCTCTCATTTCTCCAAGGTAAATAAACTGTAGGGTGTTTTCCCTGAAACGGTCATGGATTCCGGTTACAAATGTCTGAACCTGTTCGGGGGTTTTCCAGAAATTTACATCGGAAATAGTGCTTACGGGTGCCAAATCTAATTGCTTATTACAACTGTGAAGGCTGAAGAGCATTCCAAAACCTGCGATGAGTATAAAAATATTCTTTTTCATGTTTGAATGAGTTTATTAAATTTAAAATGATACCTGAACGCCTAAGACAAAACTTCTTGGAGTAGGGTAAGTACCGTTGTAAACTCCGGTGATTTGTGAAGTGCTAAGGTTTACAGGAGGTTCAGGAGATGGACCGCTAAACTTGGTTATATAAAAAAGATTATTCGCACTCACATAAATTCTGGATTGTTTTAAGATTCTCGTCTGCGCCAAAAGGGAACTTGAAAAATCATATGAAAGAGTCAACTCTCTTAATGCTACATAATCACCCTTTTCGTAGAAGTGTGAGTTGTTGCCGTTTAGATTAGGGTTTGCATTATTGGCCCTCGTATAATTCTTTTTACCAAGAGGAGCTGACACCTGGTCTGCATAGTACACTTTCGGAATGTCGGTATTCATGTTTGTGGGTGACCATGCCTGCTTTTGTAAATCAAAATAATTAAACGTACCCTGGAAATTACCAAGAGTTCTCGCTACAAGATCGTTATAGATCGTGTGCCCTAAGGCAAAATTCCAACGGGTATAAAGTCCGAATCCTTTATAAGTAAGATTGGTAGTGAAACCTCCTGTCCATTTTGGATTGATGTTTCCAATATAAACCTGATCATAAATATTGATGGTATCATTTCCATCAACATCCAGCCAGTTCACATCTCCCGGAGTTATTTTTCCACCTCCGTAATTTTTATTCGGTCCGCTAATGTTGGCTATCACATCTACCCTGTTGCCGGCAATGGCAGATACTTCGGCAGCATCTTTAAAGATCGAAACCTGCTTAAAGGCATAAATATCTCCAAGGGTATGTCCTTCCTGAAATCCTAATACCCATTCTAATTGTTTGGTTTTTGGATTATACACCTGGATACCACCCTGGCGGTTATTTGGTTGTCCGTTATATGGTAATTCTAAAATTTTATTTTTTACAAAAGAAGCTGATGCACCTACATCTAATTTTATTCCGTTTGATGTATTGAGCACAATGGCACTTAAAGAAAACTCATGGCCAATGTTCTGGTATGTTCCAAAATTCGTTCTGAATGAAGGGAAACCGGTGTAATCGGGTAAATCAAGATTGGTCAATAAATCACTTGTCTTCCGGTTGTAATAATCGTAGATCAGGGTTATTTTATTATTCAGGAATCCAAGGTCCAAACCAATGTCGGTTGTTTTACTCTTTTCCCAACGCAGATCAGGATTGATGATGTCTGTATTCAGGAAAGTTGCCTGTCCATTGTATAGTCCCTGATCACCATATCCGCCCTGAACTTCATATCTTCCTAAACCGGCTACGTTTCCATTTTCTCCATAACTAGCGCGTGGTTTAAAGGTTGAAATAACATTGACGATTTTACTGTTCATAAAGAACGCTTCCCTGTGAAGATTCCAACCGATAGACATACCGGGGAAAAAGCCGTTCCTGTTTTTCTCCGCCAGACTTGAAACTCCATCTTGTCTGAAAACCGCTGTAAATAAATAGCGTTGATCAAATTCATAACTCAATCGTCCAAAGGCGGAAATGATTTTATATTCCGTTTTACTGGTATAGTTGTCACCTTTGTTAAATACGGTGGAGGCATTCGCCGTTGGAATATCGTCTGTAGGAGCTTTGATTCCGATTACGCGCATTTCATAATGCTTCGTATCATAATACTCCGTACCAAGCATTACATCTACACGATGTTTTTCTGCAAAAGTGTTATTGTAATCAATGATCGCATTGAACTGCTTTTGAAAATCTCTCTGAAAGGCAGCGGTAGAGGTCCTGTTAGTATTATTAAAAGAAGGAACCGGTGTGAAAATATTTGTATAGGACTGGGTTGCTTTTTGAAAGGACTGTCCTAATTGTTCAAACAAGTATACATTCCCTGTACCCTTAATGTATAGTTGTGGAGTAATATCCCATTTGATGGCTGTGTTTCCCGATATTCTATTTACTTCATTGGTTCTGTCGAGTTTACCAAGCCAATATAATGGATTACCGTCTGTAACTCCGCCACCGGGGTTAGGCAATGTTTTCGCAGAATCTATCCATGGATTAAATGTAGGCCATATAGCCAGGTTTCTATATAAGGTATTCACATCGCCTCCGATAGTTCCTATCTGGGAAGAGGTGGATAAACTTACGCCGGAACTTACCTCCACATTATCTCTTACTTTGTAAGAACCATTTAAGATACCTGAATAACGCTGGTAATCAGAACCCGCGATAATTCCCGGTTCTTTATAATAATCGAAACTTGCATAGTATTTACCTTTTTCATTTCCTCCGGTAATGCTGATATAATGATCCTGGGTTTGGGTGTTTCGAAACACGAGATCTTCTATTTCTCCTTTATGATCTTTAAAAATAATGGTTCCACCGTATGGATCACCTACGGTATCCCAGCCCTGGTTTAAAAGATAAGAAGTGCTTGAATTATATTCGCGGATATCAAAGGATGACCTGTTTGCAGAATCAGGTAACAAGCCATACCCTCTGGAAGAATTTACCTGAGCTAATGTGCGGCCGGAATTTAAATTACCCATACGATTGTAGTAAATGAAATCCTTTGTTCCAAAGTAATCATATCCTTTTCTTCTCTGATTATATCCTGTCGTAAATTTGTAGGTGATTTCTGATTTACCTACGCGTCCTTGTTTGGTCGTGATTAGAATAACGCCATTATTTGCTCTCGCCCCATAAATTGCTGTGGAAGCCGCGTCCTTTAAGAGTTCAATTGATTCTATATCCTGGGAAGGTACATCATTGTAAGAACGGATAACTCCATCTACAACCACCAAAGGAGAACCCGGATTATTAATGGAAGCTCCTCCACGTAATATGATCGAAGGCGCAGTTCCTGGTGCCCCTGATCCCTGGGTAACCTGGATTCCGGACATGGTGCCCTGTAAGGCATTTCCGACATTACCCTGAGGAGCGTTCTTCAAAACTTCTTTATCTAATTTAGCAATAGCACCTGTAATGTTTTTCCTGCTTTGTGTGCCATAACCAACCACCACCACTTCGTCGAGTTTGTTCACCTCGGATTTTAAAGTAATTGTGAAAGAAGTTTTTGCACCCACTTTGATTTCTTTTGTGGCATAACCGGTGTAAGAAATAAGCAACACATTCGTTGGGGAAGCAATAATGCTGAAATCTCCTTCCGCATCAGTTTGCGTTCCGGTGTTTTTGCCTTTTATAATAATACTGACACCGCTCAAAGGAACACCCGAGTCCTCGGATATTACTTTTCCCGTAATTGTTTGATCCTGTGCCTGAATAGCAAAAGCCGGGAGAATGAACATTGCTGTCAGCAACCAGAGTTTAAATGAAGTTAATTTCATGAGTGTAAAAATTTTAAGTAAATTATTATGTATTACATAATGTAAATTAACAGACATTTGTGATACCACCAAAAAAATTATTGGTTAAGTTTTCAGTGATATATTTGTAAGTGCCTGATAATTATAATTGAACTTATAAGTGGTTTTAAATTATCTTTTAAAAAATAAAATAAATCAACATGCCTTCTGAAACTTTAAGTGCCATTACAAAAATAGATACCTCCTCACTGGTAGATAAAGTAGAGAATCGTCTGGTAGAAATTTTAAAAGAGAAAGATTTAAAAATCGGGGATTCTATTCCAAAGGAAATGGACCTGGCAAAGGCTCTTGGCGTAAGCAGAACGGTCATTAGAGAAGCGCTGACAAGGCTACGCTTAATGGGATTAATTGAAACTAAAAAGAAATCAGGATCTGTTATTACCAGTCCGGATCTGTTTGGTATTATGAGTAAAAGTATGGATCCGCATATTTTAAGTCAGGAAACATTAAAGGAGATTTTTGAGATAAGATTGGTATTGGAAATAGGAATGGCAGATTTTCTTTTTCAACGGGTAACACCAAAAGATATAGAAGAATTAAAAAAAATAGTCGAAAAAGAACCAGCTAATACAGACCATCATTTATTTAATATCGGCCATGAAATTGCCTTCCATGGCAAGTTGTATGAGATTACCGGAAATGAGACATTAAAGAAATTTCAAAAGATGCTACTGCCTGTTTTTGATTATGTGCATCATAGTGGCTTATTGGGTAAACCTGCTTTATTGAAAAAGTTTGTATCGCACAAAGGGCTTGTGGACGT
>JBBSSE010000112.1:0-7591 GCA_038242375.1 Chitinophagales bacterium | reverse complement strand
TAAAGGCTCATTTGAGGAGGGAGGAAGGGTGAGGTTGTAGGTTTTAGGTATCAGGTATCAGGTATCAGGTTGAATACTTCGTGTTGAATACTTCGTGTTGAATACGATGACTGTAATAAAAGACCTTGCTGTAATTAGACTTTTAAAAGTTATTATCCTCAAAACACGGAAAATTGAAAGATAAATAAAATTAATAGTAAAATTAAATGTAGTTAGACTTAAAGTCTCCTTTAGGGATTTAGAGGGTTAACACGAATTCTCAAACTCTGAACCATGAACCATGAACCACGAACTACGAACTCTGAACTCTGAACTCTGAACTACGAACTACGAACTACGAACTATGAACTCCGAACTCCGAACTAAAAACTAAAAACTAACCTTAATCCCCAACCCATATCCTTCACCGTACGATACTTTTCCATTATCAAACGTTACGCCGGTGGCTGTGTCTTCTGCAAGCAATAAAGGACCATCCATATCTGCATAATCTATGAGTGGTAAAAGCTGGGCAATGGCGGAGCTGCCTATTGTGCTCTCATTCATGCAGCCGACCATTACTTTCATCTCTAAATCCCTTGCCTCTTTGATCATTCTTAAGGCAGGTGTGATACCGCTGCATTTCGTTAATTTGATGTTTATTCCATGAAAACGTTGAAAGCATTTCTTTACGTCATGCTCACTCACGCAACTCTCATCAGCAATGAGAGGAATAGGTGATCGTTCAAATAAAAATTTCATTCCTTCCCAATCATCTTTCGCCAGAGGTTGTTCAATAAATTCAACATTTAAATCCTTAAAGTCATTGATTTTCTCCAGGGCTTCTTCAGCAGTCCAGGCAGCATTCGCATCTATTCTAAAAACTGAATCCGTATGCCTTCTTAACTCCTGCATAATACCAATATCATTATCTGTCCCTAATTTGATCTTATATATGGGCCAAGGATTCTCTTTTATTTTTTGAACCATATTCTCGATGGTATCAATTCCGATTGTGATGTCCGTCATCGGATTGCTGCCAATATCCAGGTTCCACAAATCATGTAATTGTTTGCGTTTTATTTTGCCATAAATATCCCAGCCAGCCATATCCAGTGCACAGACTAAAAAAGGATTTTCAGGATACAAATGATGCAGGTAATGCCAGTATCTGTCCGGCTCGGTAAAATTGAACTTTTCCAGAAAAATCCTCTTGCGTTCAATATCTTCGATCATTTTTTCAACCGTGATATCGTAATAAACAATCGCCGGTGCTTCCCCATACCCCTTTATACCAAAATGATCCAACTCCACCAAAAGAGCCGGCTGATGAGTTTTCGTTCCCTTGGAAATTGTAAAAGGATGCTTAAAAGGAAGATTGCTCTTTTTATAATTAATTTTCATTTCTAAATATCTTTTTTTAAATTAAAACAATGGAAAAAATTTCTGACAATTCCTAAAAAAACACAGCTTTCGGTTTATCTTTTTATCAGGAGGTAAAAAATATTTTTAGGCGGATCTGTTACAATCAATCATATATTTTTTTATCCGCTCATTGAATAGATCTTCTTTTAGAAGCGTTTCCAAAGATATATGCATCCGGTAATTCCACCTATGATTTGGATCCGAAGGAATATTAATTCTCTCCTCATCCGGATCTGCTACCCGGAGAGCTTCATCCATGCCAAACAGATCCTGTATCTGGATTATACACCACATAGCAGGAGAGTAAAAATGCTGTAATAAAATTTCCTTATTGATCCACGCAGCACAATCAACAGGCGCTTCTCCATAATGCCCAAGCATATGATTGTAGAACTTTTGAGTAACGTCGCGGTCTTCTTTCCACCATCCGCGGATAGTGCTCATATCATGTGTTGCAGGTGTTACGGTAGACATATATGGAGCATCCTTGGGATGAAAGAATTCTATTCCGGATTGTTTTGGCATACGCTCAATTTCCAGGCTCAAAATGCCTAAATCCCTCATTACTTCCGGAACACAATGAGGCACCATGCCCAAATCCTCTCCAAAGATGAGCATATTGGTACTGCGCTTTAAAGCCGGCAATTTTTCCATACCTTTTTTTCTCCAAAATTCATTCTGCCGCTGATAAAAATAATTAATGTAAAGCTCTTTTAACCTTTGCTGTGTGCCCTGATCCAGGTGTGAAAAAGAAGCCGTATTCTCCATATCGAACCGGAAATGGAACTTCTTTTTATCTGAATTTTGTTCTTCGATAAATAAAACATTACTGATCAAATTAAACAATCCCTGTTTTAATTCCGGATCATCTTTTTTAGAAAGATAATCGGAAACTTTTCTTTGCGTATTGACAAAATCTTTTAGGTGGTATTGATGGTTCCCGATGATCTCCAGATAATTATTTTTAATTTCCTCCAGCCTGTCTTTAAACACTTCTGCAAGAATAGAATCCGTTATGAACGGCTGACAAAAACGCGCGTAATCAAAGAAAATATGATTTTGTTTAAATTCAGAAACATCTACTGGAATAGCCGGAACAAATCTTCCTAAAATACCTTCCACAGCATCAAAAGGAATACTCCAGATTCTAAAAAAACCTAAAATATGATCTATTCTGAATGCGTCGAAATAGGCATTCATTTGTTTAAAACGGCGACGCCACCATCCAAAATTATCCTCCTTCATTTTATCCCAATTATAGGTTGGGAAACCCCAATTTTGACCTTTAACAGCAAAGTGATCCGGTGGCGCTCCAGCCTGTTCTTCCATATTATAAAGAGAAGGATTTACCCATGCATCGCAACTAAATCTGTAAATTCCAATCGGAATATCTCCTTTTAAAACCACTTTTTGTTCCGATGCATAATCGGCTGCTTCTTTCAGTTGAATATGAAGATGATATTGTACAAAATAGAAAAATAATATAGCATCGTAATGTTTCTGCGTAGGCAACACCAATTTTTCGATGGAGGACTCGTTATAACTGGAATGTGTATTCCATTCAGAGAAATCCGGTGTTTTATATTTATCCCTCAAATAACAAAATGCTGCATAGGGAATAAGCCAGTCTTTATTTTCCTGAAAGAATTCTTTAAAATCTTTATCATTTATAAAAGCCTCTTTTTTTTCCTGAAACAATTCTTTCAGAACAGTTATTTTAAGTTCCATAACCTTGTCATAATCCACGGTTGGTGATAGATTTAATATGACTTGCTTTTTTCTGAATGGTCTTAAAATATTTTCCAATTTTTTTTCCGCTACTTTATCCAGATTGATGTAAATAGGATGTAGGGCGAAAGCCGAAATTGCTGAATAAGGGTAAGAATCACTCCAGCTCTTATTGGCAATCGTATCATTTACGGGAAGGATTTGTATTAATTGTAATCCTGTTTTTTTAGCCCAATCGACCGACAATTTAAGATCGGCAAATTCTCCTACACCAAAACCCTTATTTGATCTTAAACTAAATACCGGAATGGACACACCACCACCCTTCCATAATTCAGGAGAATAATGGATAAATCCATCCTGGAATATTGTAACCCCTTCTTTCTTTTTATACAAAATCCGGTTTTCCCCTTCTTCAAATTGAAGGATCTTTTTTTCTTCCAGATCATAAATACCATACTTATAAGTAGCAGGCCATTCATTTTCATTAAGGTGAACCCTGCCGGTAAACCAATTATTTTTTAAGTTTAAGAAGATGGGATCTTCTTTGTTCCAGCTTTTTAAATTTACAGTAGAACCTAAAAGAATAATAGTCTGTCCGGGTTTTAAGAGAGGCGCTTTTATTCTGAATTCATGCGTGTAATTTTTGATTTCCAGAGTATTTACACCTTCTGATTCCGGCAGCAATACTTTATTAAAAGCCTCAGTAAAAAAAACATTCTCTACATAGCAGGTTGCATTCCAGGTATCAAGCACAGAAACACTTTCTTCCGCGGATAAAGACAACTCTACATAACGGTCCGTCTCTCCTTCGAATAGATTAATACCCGCTTCATCCTTCATGAAATACCGGTAGGAGATTTTCCCCGACGACTTCTTTTTACCTACGGCTTTTGGCGTTGGAAATTCTACGATGGCATGCCAGAAGGCATCATCGTAGTAAGTCATAGGCAAAGCTTTTTGCAGTTCACATCCACCAAGCAAAGGATGATCACCGGTTATAAAAAGTGTTTCACCAAAAGAAGTATGGTATTTGATAAAAAAGTGGATTGTCATTAATTAAAGTATTAAAGTAGGCAATTTAATCTCTTTGAACTACAATGTAAAATATACACAATCAAAATTATTAGAATCAAAAAAAATCAGTTGAAAGACCTGTCCCAAAATAATTTTTCCAACTTCACCAGGCTGTATTTAACCCTTTTACAACTTGATCTTTTCAGGCTTTCTTTAAACCAACGAACTTTCCCCGGAAAAACTCTTTTATTACTAAATAATAAATAAAAAGCTAAACCAAACTGCAAATACAAGAAAACCTAAAAACGCAGATTTACGACTCATCTTATTCCGTTTGGATGTAAATGAAAATAAAATCGCCAGGGGACCGATCATTATCCCTAAAATAAACCAAAGGGAGTCGAGTTTAAATTTTTCTTTTACCGGATCAAAATAATCGGTAATCAATAGATCCGGGTTTGTTTTTAAATCACTTTTTATTTTTTTTTGACTCGCTTTAAAAAATATTTTTTCGAGTACATTCAATTTCTTCCCCGTCATGGCTGAAAAATCTTTCACAGAAAGATGCACAAAAACGTCCGCCCTCAAATAATCTTTTGCCGGAGTAGTTGTTTGTTCAGAAAAAACTTTTTGAGGATATATGATTGATGCAGCCTGGGTTTCATTCCCATAAATAATAAAAACAGCTACAAAAATAAAAAATAGTTGGAGAGACTTTTTCCGTAAGGTCATTGGTATTATTTAAGAATGAGATCAGATTGGATATTTGAAAATTTATTGAATAGTCTGTGCAAATATATTTTTTATAACCTGAATCAGCCTAAAAAGATAAGGGGCAATTTTACTTGCCCCTTATTTATAAAAATCTCCGATTTTCTCTTATTTCACTTCTTCAAACTCTGCATCAGCAACATCGTCACCACCACCGGAAGGAGCGTCTTCACCTTGTGGTTGTTCACCACCCGGTTGTCCGTCTGCGCCACCTGCATCCTGTGTAGATTTGTACATTTCTTCACTTGCAGCGGTCCATGCATTGTTTAACTCTGTCACGGCTGCATCAATAGCTGACACATCTTCCGTTTTGTGTGCTTCTTTCAATTTAGCAAGTCCGGCTTCAATAGGCGCTTTTTTATCAGCGGATATTTTCTCACCATATTCTTTCAATTGCTTCTCACTCTGGAATATTAAGCTATCTGCCTGGTTAATTTTCTCTACTTTCTCTTTAGCGATCTTATCTGTTTCCTCATTCGCTTTCGCCTCATTCTTCATTTTTTCAATTTCCTCTTTACTCAAACCGCTTCCTGCTTCAATGCGAACATTATGGGATTTTCCGGTTCCTTTATCTTTTGCGGAAACATTTAAAATACCGTTCGCATCAATATCAAAAGTAACTTCTACCTGAGGTACACCACGTGGAGCCGGTGGAATTCCGTCCAGGTTAAATGTTCCAAGGCTCTTATTTTGACTAGACATTGGACGCTCACCCTGTAATATATGAATTTGTACACCTGGCTGATTATCGCTTGCTGTAGAGAATACTTCTGTTTTCTTTGTAGGAATGGTTGTATTACTTTCAATCAATCTGGTCATTACTCCACCCATTGTTTCAATACCTAATGAAAGCGGTGTTACGTCAAGTAACAATACATCTTTAATTTCTCCGGTAAGTACTCCACCTTGAATTGCGGCACCCACTGCTACCACTTCATCAGGATTAACCCCTTTATGTGGCTTTCTGCCAAAAAAGTTTTCTACAATTTCCTGTACTTTGGGGATACGTGTAGAACCACCTACAAGAATTACTTCGTTAATATCAGTCTTAGAAAGACCCGCATCTTTAATTGCTGCTTCACATGGTTTTAAACAACGTGCGAAAAGATCATCAGCTAATTTTTCAAAATGTGCTCTTGTCAGTTTCTTTACAAGGTGCTTAGGCACTCCGTCCACTGCTGTGATATATGGAAGATTGATTTCAGTTTCGCTGGCGGAAGATAATTCTACTTTTGCTTTTTCTGAAGCTTCTTTCAAACGCTGCCAGGCCATAGGATCTTTATGCAGGTCGATTGCTTCTTCTTTTTTAAAGTCAGCAGCCAGCCAATCCATAATTACTTTATCGAAATCGTCCCCGCCAAGATGCGTATCACCATTTGTTGATTTTACTTCAAATACGCCTTCTCCTAATTCAAGAATGGAAATATCAAATGTACCACCACCAAGATCAAATACAGCGATTTTCTGATCGGTGTTTTTCTTATCAAGACCATATGCCAAAGCGGCGGCGGTAGGTTCATTTATAATTCTGCGAACTTTTAAACCCGCGATTTCACCGGCTTCTTTCGTTGCTTGTCTTTGTGAATCATTAAAATAAGCCGGAACGGTAATAACCGCTTCTGTCACTTCCTGACCTAAATAATCTTCCGCAGTTTTCTTCATTTTTTGCAAGATCATTGCTGAAATTTCCTGTGGAGTATATTGCCGGCCATCTATATCTATACGAATCGTATCATTATCACCTTTTACTAATTTGTAACTCCAGTGACCTGCTTCAGTAGTCACTTCATCCCATTTGTGACCCATAAATCTTTTCACACTCATAATGGTATTCATCGGATTTGTGATAGCCTGTCTTTTTGCAGGGTCACCAACCTTACGTTCTCCATTTTTCAAAAACGCAACAATTGATGGGGTCGTACGTCTGCCTTCATCATTTGCGATTACTACAGGTTCGCTACCTTCCATTACTGCCACGCAACTATTGGTAGTTCCGAGGTCAATTCCTATAATCTTTGCCATAACTTATACTTTTTTTTAATAGTTAATTACCTAATGACAAGGTTTGTGCCAATGGAAAAAAAGTGAAAAAATGGCAGTTGAAGAGGTTGTGGGTTTTAGGTTGTAGGTTTTAGGTTGAATGCTTCGCGTTGAATACTTTGTGTTGAATCCTTTGTGTTGAATGCTTCGCGTTGAAATTCAACTACGAACTATAAACGATGAACTATGAACTGTGAACTATAAACTTTAAACTAAAAACTACAAACCATAAACTACAAACTAAAACCTACCTTTGGCAGCAATTTTCAAAAAATTGTTTATGCTTAAAGAAATCAATGAAACGGTGGAGTTTATCCGTTCAAAATATTCCACAGAATCTGAAGTAGGAATTGTTTTAGGAAGCGGACTTGGGAGCTTCACCAGTGAAATAGATATTGAGTGTGAAATTCCTTATTCAGAAATCCCCAATTTCCCGGTTAGTACTGTGGAAGGACACAGTGGCAAATTAATTTTTGGAAATTTATCCGGAAAAAAAGTAATTGCAATGGCAGGCCGTTTTCATTATTATGAAGGATACGGCACAAACGAAGTAATCTTTCCAATAAGAGTGATGAAATTCCTGGGAGTGAAGATGCTTATGATCAGTAATGCGGCCGGAGGAATGAATCCG
>JBBSSE010000111.1:0-7632 GCA_038242375.1 Chitinophagales bacterium | reverse complement strand
CCGATGCCTTTATTCCACACTAATCTTTATCGCCTGTATTTTAGGATCCGGTTCCGGAGAAAGGGAAAACCATATTTTGATGTTCTTCTTTTCGCCTTTCAGGATAAAATAACCGCGCAGTTGGTTGGTCCCAATCACATCTGAAACGGATACAATTTTGCCGGCTTTTTTAAACAAATCTTCGGATTGTTTTTCCAGGTCTGACAGGAAATAATCATCAAAAAAGTTATCTGCAAATATTCCGGACTTCTGAGCATTCTTCCAGGATGGTAGTAGAGAAACGATTTGTTGCTTTCTTTTTTCCAAAATTGCAGATCCGGGTAAAACGCGTGGTTCAAGTTCGGCCCAATTTAGCAGGGAATCAATTGCCGCTGTTAGGGGTGCTCCCATACTTGCGTAGGTGAGGTTGCCGAAAACAACAATACCTATTCCATAATCAGGCAGGATTCGCCATTGACTACCAAAACCCGGCAAACCGCCACTATGTGTAATAATCTTTAATCCTTCACAATTCAAATACTGATGCAATCCATAACCATAGGAATCTATAATGTCACAATCTTTTCCTTTTGCATTTTTTTCTCCGGTCCACATGCGGGAGAAATTCCAGGCATGATGCATTTCTCTGACAGAGCTTCTTCGTATAGGACCATTATCTGCACCATCACGTGGCGGCCAGGCAGAAAGATGGAAGATCATGTATTTTGAAAAATCTTCGATGGTCGTGATCAATCCTCCCATTGCTCCGAAGGCACCACTGTGCAATAAGGGTTGAGCTACAAATTTTCCGTTCTCAAAACGATATCCAATGACTAATTGATTGGCAGGAACATCCTCATAATCCCAATAAGTCTGATTCATTTTAAGCGGCTTAAAAATATTTTCAGTGATGTATTCCTGGTAGGGTTTACCGGAAACTTTTTTAATGATTAATCCTAACGTTGAAAATCCCAGGTTACTGTATTCATACGCTGTACCGGGGGTTGTAGAAAAGCTAATTCCATCTGCATACAGGCTATCCAGCCATGCATCACTCCGGCTCAGTTGTCTGTCACCCCAGGGATTGTCTTCCGGAAATCCTGCCTGATGGGTAAGCAAATGGCGGATGGTGATCAGTGGGGCATCGGTCGTAACCGTTTTAATCCCTTTTGCCTCGGGAATATATTTTTCAATCGGATCATCAAGGGACAATTTTCCTTCATCTCTTAATTTTAAAATAGCCATGGCTGTAATGCTCTTTGTCATAGAAGCAATATGGTAATCAGATACTGCCGACGCAGGTATATTCTTTTCCATATTGATCGTGCCCGAATAAAAGGTATGCGCCAGCCGATTATCTACAACCAAACCATAAGAAATGGAAGGGGAATTTTTCTCTGCTGCATACTTCTTAAATAAAGAGTCCAGCTTTGCATAGGTTGTGGCAACCTTTGCACTTCTGTTCGCGTCCGAAAAAACCGGAGCCTTGTAGGATTGGGCAACGGAGCTAAAAAAAATCACACTACAAAGCACTGTTGTAACTAATTTATGTATTCTCTTACCGAATTTGTATTTGCTGTTCATGCCGTAAATATACTGATTTCAAGTTTTCAACCATACCGTGGTTTGTGGCAAACGAAACAATTTGCCGATCTACGTCCTGAGGTGTATAAGGCAGGATATTTTGGATTTATCAATTGTTGGTTATAAAAATATGACCCTTCTTTGTAATTATTTTACTGAAGTTTCGGTGTTAGTAAAGCAAATGATAAAATCTCAAAACTATAAATAGAAAATGGTGGGCTAAAGCCCGTTAAACCATCATCTAATCCTCCAGCTAAAGCTGGAGGCTACTCAAAACGGTCCACTGATTTCTCCTGAATTGCCACATGGCTTTAGCTGAATTGCCACATGGCTTTAGCCTGTGGTTAAATGGAATAAAATATGAAGGGGCTTTAGCCCAAAGAGTTTCCTCCCAAAAAAATCGGAATAGAAAAGGTATTATGATGTACTTACAAACTTGAATAAACCCTCCTGATTCTATTAATTTTTTAAAACTTGTATAAAACTATATCAATTAATGGATTTTATTTATAACTACCTAAAGACTAATTACTTATTTTAAGCTATATTAACTTCTAAATCTATATCCTACAAATAAACATTATTTTATAAACTCCGAAACTTCAGTTATTTTACTTACTTCCTTTCCATAATGAAGTTTTTAATCGTATTATAAAAAGCCCGGAAGAGAGATATGTTTTTTTATTGTCTTGCTGGTGATAAGAATATGAAACTGCCTTTTCGTTTTTAAAAATTTTCGAATAAAATTTTAGTATTTCCCCGGATGCACGGAATTCATAACAGTATGAAAAAAAGAGAAACAGACAACAATATTCCATCATCTTTTCTTTTTGGGACTGGCTGCATCAAACCCTAAATTTAAATGTGCACCAGGATGAAATGTTACCGGTGTTCTTGTCTATCCGGATGAAAAGAATTAACCACAGGTAATCGTTTAATACTTTATACCGAATATAAATTATAAATGGTCCGGATAACTTTAGTGTCGGTATAATACCCTCTAAGATTTTACAAATGATCTTTGGCCTATTTTATAAATCAAGATGGTATTACTTCTGAATTGCTACGGGTTCGTAACACGTGGAAAGTTGGTTACCCTTCCTGGTGACCATAAATGAATTGTAATTAATCAATATCAATCAACGATATAAATTAGAAAGCACACGACCCAGGCACTTAATCCGATGTTAGTGAAGCAGCCTAACCTTGGCCAACTCTCACTTGTTCCGCACCCATGCAGGGAACTCCGAACATCCGCGCGTATTGTATGTTTATGATTAAATAATCTCCGGTCTCTTACGCAAACTAGAAATTATTCTGCCTGGCTATCGGCTGGTATCGAAAAATAAAATTCTGAACCTTTTCCCAACACACTTTCCACCCATACTTTTCCTCCGTGTGCCTGTATTATTTTTTCGCATAAATACAATCCCAACCCAATTCCTTCAAAGTTTTTGGTTTTTTCTGACCTGAAATAACGGTTGAATGTGAAAGGTAGTTCTTCTTTTGAAATTCCTCTACCATGATCTGTTACGGAAAAAACAAGCTTATTATTTTTAATTCCGGAATGGATTGTTATTTTTTTTGTGCCAGAGGAATATTTTATTGCATTGCTTAAATAATTTGTAATCACTTCAATCAACCTGAATTTATCGGCTACAATATCTATATTATCCTTCTCATTGTAAGTGAAAACAAAAGCAGGATTAAGTGCTTTCAGGGTCATACACACTTCTTCTATCATTTCTGTAAAACTAAAGCGGGTTTTTTCAAGCTGCATGTTTCCTCCGTGAATTTGTGAGGAGGAGTTTAATTCAGCCACCATTTTATTTATACGCTGAACCATTTTTTTTACATTGCCTAAGATCAGCCTTGCTTTTTCTGTTTGTTCCTCGTCCAAATATTCGTCCACCAGATCGTAAGATAATGTCAGGCTGGCCAGGGGACTTCTTAATTCATGTGCTACAAATGCCATAATATCTTCCCGCTCATTTTCCATTTTCTTTAAGTGGGTGATGTCGTTGAACATAATTAAGGTGCGGTCCTTTTGATTGGTTAGAGCCAATTTGTATCCGTTTACGACATAGACATTCTGTTCATTAACCGGATCAGGAATGGTTATTTGCAGGTTTTTAAAACCATGGCTACTCCGGATTGTTTTTTTTATTTTTTCTTCCAGCTCCCCCTTCGGTTCAAAAGAACCTAAGAATTGAATTAGTTTTTTGTAGGTAATTGGTTTTTCTACAGAATGTATAATTGACTCAAAGGCAAGGTTGTACCTGAACATTTTTTTTTGACTGTCCAATACAATTACTGCGTCGTCTATAGTAGCCAATATACTTTCGTTAAATTCATTTAATTCAATGTAATTTAATTCTGTAATTTTATGCGTTTGTATATTTTGAACCACTTTTAAAATGAATTCTTCTCCTGAATTCTGTTGCACTAAAATAGATTCACCGGAAATCCAAATCTGACTTCCATTTTTTGCAACCAGGTAATTGTTATCAGAAGCATAACCTGTTTTCAGAACAGATTGGATCTCCTCTTCAGGTTTTTTATTCAGACGGTCTGTTTCATTAAAAAAAGTTTCAAAATTTTTTCCTGCCAGGTCTTCTTTTGAGTAGCCAAAATTTTCGGTAAATGCATGATTGAAACCAACTACTTTTCCCTTTTTGTCCAGAATCAAAAGACAATTTGTTTTGGAGTTTTTAAAGAATGATAAAAGGTTATTAAGGAATTTTTCATTGTTATCGGCCATAATAGAGGTTTTACTTGGTCTATTAAAGTTAATCTAAATGTTTTATCCAAAGAATTCTCCATGGGTTTTTATTCAAAATTGAAAATAGGTTCGAAACGTGGAAATGATTTTTCATTTTTACACATACTACAGGAAGTTTAATAAGGTGTCTATACTTTCCGAAAGGTTCTGAAATGAGTAGGTATGTTTTTAACTTATTTCAGGTTTCATCCATTATGGCTCCCTTTCGGGCCTGTTCTCAAATACAATATGAATCATTCTTCCATTGGCTTTGCATTTCTTTCATTGAAATATTTCTAAATAAACATCTGACATAAAAGCATGTAATAATAATAAATTTCACTTAGTCCGGTTTCTTTTAGTATTATACTGGTGTAGCTGTCATTTAGTCCAATGATCCTGATTGCTTTTAGCTATCGGGAGGAAGATTAGGGCTGTAAAATCGGCATGAAAAATCAATAAAAAGATTGGCTTTAAAGTTGATCTTTACTATAAAAAATAATAATAATTATGTCAAGCGAAAAAGCAATATTAGCCGGTGGTTGTTTCTGGGGAGTGGAGGAATTGATAAGGGAACTTCCGGGAGTACAATCCACCAGGGTGGGTTACACCGGTGGTGATGTAAAAAATGCAACCTACCGCAATCATGGTACACACGCGGAAGGAATAGCCATTACATTTGATCCTGCCCAAATCTCTTACCGAAAGCTCTTAGAATTCTTCTTTAAAATTCATGATCCGACGACTAAAAACAGGCAGGGAAATGATATTGGTTTGTCTTACAGGTCAGCGATATTTTATCTGAGTGAAGATCAAAAAAACACAGCAGAGAAATTGATTGGCGAAATGAATGCATCCGGTATCTGGCCGGGCAAAGTTTTAACAGAAGTAGTTCCTGCCGGAGATTTCTGGGATGCTGAAGAAGAGCATCAGGCTTATTTACAAAAACATGAAAATGGGTATACTTGTCATTTTTTAAGGCCGGATTGGAAATTGTCTGAGCCGGAAAGAGCTATATAAAACAAAAGTTTAAACACGATTTTAGGCTCCGAATTGCACGAATTCTTAAAACAGCAAAGGTTGCCAACTTTTCGAAAGTTGGCAACCTTTCTTTTCATGTCTACTACAGATTCTTTTGCAATACTTCCCAAACAGTTTCTGCAAGTATTTTATGCCCCTCTGCTGTTGGGTGAATGCCATCCTGTTGGTTGAGTTTTGGGTCGCCCGCCACATCCTTCAATAGAAAAGGAACCAGTTCAATATTGTTTTCTTTTGCCAGTCGTGGATAGATCTCTTTAAATCCTGTGGTGTATTCCGCGCCCATATTCGGTGGTATCTGCATCCCTTCCAGGATGATCTTCGCTTTTGGGTAAGCGGCTCTCACTTTATCAATGATGGATTGAAGGTTTTGCTCCGTCGTGGCTAAAGGAATACCCCGAAGGCCATCGTTCGCTCCCAATTCCAGAACAAAAATATCCATCGGTTGTTTTAATATCCAATCAATGCGGCTGTTGCCACCAGATGTGGTTTCTCCGCTGACACCCGCGTTTACAACTTTATACCTCAGATCCAGGGAATCTATTTTGTCCTGTAATAAGGCAGGATAAGCTTCTGCAGGTTCAACCCCATAACCCGCTGTAAGACTGTTGCCAAAAAATAAAATGGTTTTCATTTTATTGGAGGAGTCAACCGGTTTATGGGTCACCTCTTCCTGTTTGTTTGGGGTTGGATTTGTTGAGGAATTGTTACACGAAACAATTCCAAAAAACAGAACTAGCAAAAGAGCGGAGAACAGCAGGCAAAGCGATTTTTGGAAAAATTCACGACTTTTTTCAATTAAACTGACAATATTTTTAATACGGATCATTTAAAAAATGGATTAATTATTTTTTTTAAATACTTTCATTCAAAACTTTTAATCTTTTACAAAGATACCCTTCGTGGATTTTAGAGTACCCGTAAAATTATATTCATGCAAACCATTCTCTCTCTACAAAATGTTCGTAAAAGTTATCAAAGCGGAGGCAAACTTTTAACGGTTTTGGATGATATTTCTTTTTCAGTGCAGGAAGGTGCTTCCATGGCCATTGTGGGCCCATCAGGTAGTGGAAAAACAACCTTGCTTGGTTTATGCGCCGGATTGGATCAGCCTTCTTCCGGAAGTGTGGAATTACAACAGAATCATTTAGAAAGATTGAATGAAGATCAGCTCGCTTCTGTAAGAAACCGGTTTGTTGGTTTTATTTTTCAAAATTTTCAATTGTTGCCCACTCTAACAGCGATTGAAAATGTGATGGTTCCCCTCGAACTTCGCGGAGAAAAGAAAGTTCGGGCAATTGCGATGGAATATTTGGATAAAGTAGGCCTGGCAGATAGAAGTCATCACTATCCTGCGCAACTAAGTGGCGGAGAGCAGCAACGCGTTGCAATCGCACGGGCTTTTTCCACTCGTCCTGCCATTCTTTTTGCGGACGAACCTACGGGAAACCTTGATTCTGAAACAAGTGAAATAATTGTTGAACTTATTTTTGGCCTGAACCGGGAAGCTGGAACCACCTTGGTTTTAGTTACGCACAATGCCGAACTGGCGGAGAAGACGCAACGGATCATCCATTTAAAACGCGGCCAGATTTTCACTGACGAACTGACCCAAACAACGAATTGATTTCACTATTTTTTGATGCAGAATAAACAGATAAAATGCAGAAGCAAACGCCGTTCATAAATCAACCCACAAGCCCGGTTTCAAATTCGCTTCAATTCGGGTGGTTGTTGCAAATGGCCTGGCGTGACAGCCGCAGAAGCCGTTCGCGGCTTTTTCTTTTTATATCTTCCGTTATTTTAGGCATAGCTGCTTTGGTGGCGATTTATTCTCTCGGGAACAATTTAGAGAATGAAATCAATAACCAGGCAGCTTCTTTATTAGGGGCAGATATTGAAATCTCAGGCAATGAACCTGCTACCGCTCCCATTCAAAATCTTCTTGATTCTATCGGAGGAAAGCAATCAGAGCAAAGGAATTTTGCCTCCATGGTTTTGTTTCCCAAAAATGGTGGAACAAGATTAGTACAGGTGCGTGCGCTTAGCGGCCAATTTCCGTTCTATGGTTCACTTGAAACAAAACCTGTTTCGTCTGCAAACTACTTCAGGAATCAGCAACAGGCTTTGGTGGATGAGACATTGATGCTGCAATATGGAGCAAAAGTTGGCGACTCTATCAAAATAGGCGAAGTCACTTTTGCTATAGCAGGAGAATTATTAAGCGCGCCAGGCCAAACCGGTTTTGCTGCTTCTGTGGCTCCTGTAAT
>JBBSSE010000110.1:0-7646 GCA_038242375.1 Chitinophagales bacterium | reverse complement strand
TGTATAGATCATTCTCATTTATAATTCCATCCCGGTTTAAATCTTCAAACAAATTATCGATTGGCAAACCATTCTCTCCATACACTTGTTTGTAAGTATAGAAACTTCCACGTGGATAACCCACAGAATTTATCAGGATTGTATTACCTGTTCCTCCGGAAATGCTATAGTAACGGTTTCCTTTAAAATCAGGAGTAGGAATCGCAGTCAGGTTGGTAATTTTATTTTCATTGTAGGTAGCATTCAAATTCAGATCCCAAACAAAATTTGCTTTTTTGATTGGTTGCAAATTAAGTGTAACCTCAATCCCCTTATTTTCCATATCACCAACGTTTGCAATAATTTCATTGGAAAAATTACTTCCTGCCGGCTGAACGATGCTGTTTAATAATTTAGACGTTTTTTTATAATACATATCTACTGCACCACTTATCCTGTTATCCGCAAATCCAAAATCAAGACCAGCATTATACGTTGCTGTTTCTTCCCAGGTTAAATTGGGATTGTATCCGGAAGGAGCATACATATTATAAAACTGGGATCCAAATTGATACATTGATTTCGGACCACTCAGATTATAAAAAGAATTATAATCATAATAACCTATACCACTCTGCTGACCGGTTATTCCATAACCCAATCTTAATTTAAGATCCGTTATAGCATTGTAGTTTTCTAAAAACTTTTCATTTTTTACATTCCAGGCAAAAGCTCCGGAAGGGAACACACCCCAGCGATTATCAGTTGCGAACTTTGAAGATCCATCTGTACGAATGGTTCCGGTAAAGAGGTAGCGGCCTAAAACAGACAGATTCGCTCTTCCATAATAAGAGATCAGCGTATATTGAGGTTTATCAAACTCAAAGTTTGGATTCTCGCCGATTTGTGTTTTATTAGCTGAATAATCTGGGTAAAAGTATTTGGTTGTCAGGAAATCCTGGTAGGCATATCCACCTACCAATTCAAGCCTGTTATCGGAACCAAACGTTTTAGTATAGTTCAAATAAGCTTCAAGTAATTTATCGTTTCTCTCCTCTTTGTATTGCGTATTTTGACCTCCAACTTTTCCATCGGGCGATCTTTTATAGGTTTGAGCGGCACTGTCATTTATAAAGACTGTACCGGTTCCTTTTGCAATATCATATCCCACATTCACAAAAGCGTGCAGGTCCGGAAGGAAATGAAATTTATAATCGATCAACGCATTCCCGATGCTGCGTTGCGTTTCACCAAGATCGTGTTTGTCCAATAATAATCCAACCGGGTTTCTTGGAGCAAGTCCTCTCAGACCTGTATTGCTCGCCGGGTCCAACCATTGCCAATATCCATTATACCTATTACTACCTGACATTACAGGCTTGGTAGGATCAAAATATACTGCTGCACCAATCGCATCCTGGTTTGCAAATCTACTATCGGAAACAGTTCCTTTTAAATTGATGTCAATCTTTAAATGATTGTCAAAAAACTGAGGACTCACATTCACACCACCTGAGTAACGCTCTAATTTTCCGGTCTTTAAAACTCCCTCCTGGTTTAAATATCCAAAGGAAACCCGGTAAGGCATATTCTTCAAACCACCGCTGATGCTTATATTATTATCTGTAGACAAAGCCGTTTGATAGATCTCATTCTGCCAATTTGTATTGGCATCGCCCAACATATTTATGAACTTTTGATTTCCCGATGCATTGACGATTCTGCGAAACCTTGACGCGCTCAAAACATCTGCTTTTCTACCCGCTTCCGATACTGAAAAATTAGTATTGAAATTTACTGTTGCCTTTTTACCAAGACGGCCTTTCTTTGTGGTGATGATGATCACCCCATTGGATGCTCTCGAACCATAAATCGCGGTTGCGGAGGCATCTTTTAAAATCGTGAAAGACTCAATATCATTCGGGTTAATCATGCTTAACGCACTGTATGAACCAGCTATGTTATCATTGCTTAAGGGCACACCATCCAAAACGATCAATGGATCGTTACTTGCATTTAAGGATGCGCCACCCCGGATCCTGATCGTACTTCCGGCACCGGGAGCTCCACCATTTGAAATAACGGAAACACCCGCTACTTTACCGGCAATTAATTGCTCAGGTGAGGTGATTTGTCCTGATTGAAAGTCTTTGGTGGTAATCTGAGTTACAGCTCCCGTAAGATCCTTCTTCCGTGTAGTACCATATCCAATTACGACAACTTCACTTAATTTTTCGGTTGTAAGAGATAACGACACTTCAAGCTTTGCACGATTATTTACCGGCATTTCGAGAGTAGTATATATAACAGAGGTAAAAACCAATGTTGAACTTCCGGATGCAACAATGGAGAAATTTCCCTCTTCATTTGTTTGAGTTGCGACCGCGCTACCTTTAACCGTAACCGTTACGCCCGGAATGGCGCTCCCGGTCTGGGAATCAAAGACATAGCCAGTAACACTTTGTGCTCTTGCAACAAAAGCTGTGATGATAAAAAATAGCAGAACAAGTGCATTTCTGAATATTTTTTGGATGCTTTTTCTCATAAGCCTATTTAGTTTTTTTATTTTTTTCTTACCTGATTATTTCAACATACAACAATGTGTATATTTTACACAAAATAAGGCAATTTTTTGAATTAAGAGTTTTTTAACAAAACAATTTTCAACATTATATTAAAAAGTAAAACTCCTCCCACTTTACCTGATTTCTATTCAAGAAAAAGGGAGTTTTGCAATGATTCCATTCAATGGTAACGTTTTTAATTTGATCATTCCCCCTGATTTCCTTTTTAGAAATCAATACCAGACCAGGTTTTCTTATTCTTTTCATACTTCTCATAATCAAAGCGGTAAAGCTTTCCGGGTCGATGCGGTACATTTTGCTCCTCTTCTCCGGTATCTATCAGAAAGTCCATTGCGAAAAATTTCTTACGGAAATTTCTTCTATCCAACTTTATAATCAAAATTGCCTCATACAAATTTTGCAACTCACGCAATGAGAATTTGCTGGGAAGAAGATTAAAGCCTAAAGGATGCTCCTGGATTCTTTTCTTCAACCAATCATAGCTCTTTTCAAAAATTCTCTGGTGATCAAAGGCCATTTCTTTTAAGGTATCTACATCATGCCAATGCAATTCATTATCGAGAATTTTTAGTTTGTGACTTTGCGTATTTATCAGGGAACAGTATGCGACCGAAACTACCCGCCCCGCCGGATGCCGGTTTACTTTACCAAATGTTTCCACCTGCTCCAGATAGACATCTTTCAACCCGGTCCGCTGTTTTAGGATACGATACGCAGCAGCCTCCAGATCTTCTTCAGGCCTGACCAGGTCACCAAGTAAACTCCACTTGCTTTGAAACTTTTTCAAATCAGACCTAATCAGCAAAACTTTTAATTTCTCTTCATCAAATCCAAAAATCACACAGTCCACAGAAAGAGCAATCCGGTTAATACTTTGCACTTCCGTCTGAAGTCCTTTCAGCGTTTTTGGACTCCTCGCTTCGGTGATTATTTTTGCCATAATTCTATTTTAATCCTTAAAAGTATCCGATCAATTAATTTCCTTTTATAATTTTAATTGTTTGTTTCTCTCCACCGGAAATAATGCTTAATAAATAAATTCCTCTCGAAAACCCTACTGTTTCTTTTAGTTCAAATGTGTTATTACCGGCATTAAATAAAACGGTTTGTTTTATTAAACCCTTTCCTGTCAAATCAGATACGAGTATGCTTGCACTCCCTTTCACAGAGGACTCTATCGATATTTTTATGCTGTTTACAAAAGGATTTGGTGTGGCTGAAATTTGCCAGGTACTGGCCTTGCTATTTATCTTCACGACGGAACTCAAAGAGGATTTTCCATCCTTATCTACCATCTTCAAACGATAAAAATATACCTCGTCCTGATTGTCCAATTCGTTATCAGAATAATTATACACAGGTTTAGCAGTCGCAGTTATGGATGTAATTTTATTAAAATTCAGGCCATCCGTACTTCTTTCCAATTCATACCGGGACAGATTCATTTCATCCTCCACTTTCCACGTTAATACATTTTGATTCCCGGCTTTTCTTCCTTCAAAGCTTGTGAGCGTAACAGGTAAAACCGCGTCTGAATTTGTATAAACAAAATATTGCCCTGGTTGTAAATTGAATGATTGAGCCGCACCTGTCGCATTAAAGGTTGTGCCATTGAGATAATCATACCAAACACCTGCTGCAGGAAATGTAACAGAGCCCGTTTGAGCAGTTACACCAAAATTTCCAACAACCACGATTTTACCAATAGTAGCTGCAAGTTTTATCCATTTAAAATCCCCGTTTAAACTCTGTTCGGTTACGTTGGTAACGAATGTATTTTGAAATGATGGATGCCTGCGCAATTTCAGCAGTTTGCTGTAAACATCATACAATTTTTTTCTGTTTGCATTCTGAAAATAATCCCACCTGATCGGACGATTATTCAACCGGCAATTATCACTGGTTGAACCATCGTTTTCACAATAATTAATTGAATAATCATATCCCAATTCACCAAACTGCCAGATCATTTTAGGTCCCGGTGTTGTCAGGAAAAAAGCAGCGGCCAACTCCATCCTTTTTAAGGCGGTGTTTACATTTTGGGTATTATATCCTCCGGAAACATTTCCATAAAGTAAATTTTTGGTCATCAACCTTTCTTCATCATGACTTTCCATATAAGTGACTAAATACGGATTTGTCCAGCCGCGCACATTTGCTAAACCAGAACTAAAATCAGATTCACTGGTATAACCCATTGCTGATTGGCTATAACTATTATTGGAATTTCCCCAAAGCATCATACCATAATCGGACAATTCTTTTTCTTCTGAATTATCAGCAAAATGTTCTAATATGCAATAAGCCCCGGGAGATTTCACCTGCATTGTATCATAATATCTTTTCCAGATGGCTATCCGGCTGGCATCATAATTTGACCATGTTCCCACATTACAATTACCGCCATTATTATCACATGTTTGAGTTTGCGTAAATCCTTTGGAAAGATCCCAGCGAAAGCCGTCTATCTTGTATTCATTTAACCAATGGTTGACGACTCTGCTTACAAAATAACGCGTTTCTAATTTTTCATGATTCATATCATACCCAACATTGTACGCGTGCTTTGGAACAGGATTAAACCAGGGATTATTAGCAGCGGGACGATTATTCGCCGCATCCCAATACATTTGAACCATAGGTGACTGGCCAAAGGAATGGTTTAAGGCAATGTCCATAATAACGGCAATGCCATTGGCATGACAACTATCAATAAATTCTTTCAAGGTATTTGCAGGGCCATAATATTTATCCGGAGCAAAGTAAAAGCTTGAATTATATCCCCAGCTTTCATTTCCTTCAAATTCATTAAAGGGCATAATTTCAATAGCATTTATCCCTAAATTTTTAAGGTAATTCAAAGTATCTCTTAGCGTATTCCAGTTATGAGTTGCTACAAAATCCCGCACTAATAATTCATAAATAACGAGGTTTCTTTTATCCGGCTTTGAGAAATTTGCAACGCCCCAATTATAGGCAACTTTTCCGGGGTTTAAAATACTTACAATTCCTGTGGTTTTCCCAACCGGATACGGTTTAAGATTTGGATAGGTGGAAGTGGCAATATATTGATCATTCCATGGATCCAATACTTTTTCGGTATAAGGATCTGCAATTTTTAAAGTACCATTTATCAGGTATTGATAACTGTATTCTGTTCCGGGTGTTAAGCCATTCATCGTTACCCACCAATAATTCCCATCCGCTGTTTTATTCATTTGATACACGGATTGCTCCGTCCAATTGCTGCCGGGAATATCCCCAATAATACTGACCCTGTCTTTGCCGGGAGCAAATAACACCATCGTTGCAGATGTATTTGCCGTGTTATAATTAATTCCCTGTGAAACGCCGGCTGGCAATGGCGCAATAGTCACCGTGTTTTCTACATAAAATTTAATTGTATCTCTGCTTGTTATTGTCCCATCAAATGCTTCAGCTATAATTTCCTGATTTCCACCGGAGGCAATTGTTGTATTCGCGGTAATAGACTTTACATTATTTTGAGAACTTAGCTGGGTACCATTCAAAAAGATGCGTAGTCGGCTTGCTTTATTACTTTCAGCATTTATAGTAAGCGGATCACCTATATTCTTTGTAATTATTTCAGGAAGGGGAACGTATGTTGGCTGCATTGCAGGGGCAATTATTCTTACTGCTAATGCTGAAGAAGAATAAACCGGAATATACATATCACTTCCATCAATGTTTCTTTGCACTTTACTCCCGGTTCCATTCCGGAAAAGAATGGCTATTTTTTGGATTTTTTCTCCCGGAGTAGTCATACCAAAATAATCGTTTAGTTTACCCGTAATGGAAAAAGACCATTTACTATTTCCAAGAGAAGTAGCCCTTGCCTGAACTGGTGTGGTTCCCCAGGCAAATTTGGAGTATTTCCAATCGGAGGAATTCGCGCTCAGGTTAGTAATTACACCAATGTGCACATACACATCAGTAACAGGCGTATAAAAGAACAATTCCCTGCTTCCTTTTGAAGCATCCAATGTTACTGTAAAAGATGTGGTTGTATCCTCCGCCAATGCAGGTGACCAGGATAAAATCTGGCCGGTTCCCTGGAGAGTAAAAAGTAAAAAACAAATCGGAAGTAGAAATTTTTTCATTAGAAATCTATTTTAGTAAGGTAATTTCTCTGTGTCAAAAGAAAGAATGATTTATGTTAGTTTCCAATGTGTAAAATACACACATTATTAACATAAACCATTTTTATGAAGAATTTATTTTAATAATTATTTAATAAACCATTGGCAGCACCAAATCAAATCAGTATTCATTTAAGGAAGGAATTTACAAACGAAATTATTTTTTATTACAGTGTCTCTAACATATTTACATGTATCGGACTAATGCCGCCTTTTTAAATGTTCATGCTTAAATCTTCCTTTTAAAATCTGTACATACCTTATTAACTTTGAAAAAATAATTTGAACCTAAAAGGCCATGTTTACAAAAGAGAAAATACAGGAATTACAAGAGCTTACTAAGGAAGTTTTAAAAGAAAAGGATGATGTGGAAGATTTGCGCAAAGTGCTACGTTTTCATGAGAACCGCTATTATGTCCTGGCAGACCCTTTAATTACAGATGAGGAATATGATACGATTTATAAAAAGTTGGAAAAAGTTGAAAAAGCGCATCCTGAATTAATCACACCTGATTCACCTACCCAGCGGGTAGGAAGCGATCTCAATAAAGATTTTGAAACTGTGACGCACCTTGTTCCCATGCTAAGTCTTGAAAATAGCTATAATACGGAGGATCTAATCAGTTGGGATAACCGTTTAAATGGCCTTGTTGATCACCAGAAACTTCATTTTAGTGTGGAGCCTAAGTTCGACGGGGCAAGCATTTCCCTTATTTACGAAAATGATTTGCTGGTACGTGGCGCTACACGCGGAGATGGCACAGCAGGAGATAATATTACAACCAATATTAAACAAATCAGGTCCATTCCTTTATCGGCCAGGTTTTCTGATTATGGAATTGAAACAATAGAAATCCGGGGAGAGGTTTTACTTACAAAAGAAAATTTCAAAAAATTCAATGAAAGCCTTGTTGAAGAAGGC